>JAFGRV010000097.1 GCA_016934975.1 Spirochaetales bacterium
GGAGATTTCCATTTCATTCATCTGATAGATGTTATATCCGTTTATTTTTACCGAAAGAAACTCTTTTCGCAGCCGGGTTCCCTTACATCCGGGACATCTGGAAATGGTGCAGAAGGTCCCGCCGAAATCCCAATCCAGGACGAGTGAGTAAAACCCTGGAAAAGGAATTTTTTTTGTTCCGGAATAACCTTTTTTATTATAAAAGGCTACTTCAAGGGGTTCGTCATCTCCATAAAGAAAAGCATGCCGGGCAGCCGGTGTCATGGTCTTCCAGGGAGTGGAAAAAGGATCGAAACCGTATTTTTTTGAAAGGGCCAGGAGCATGTAATGACCATTATTAAATTCTTTTCCGAAATACCCGTTGGGAAAAAATCCCGGCGAATACATCGCCCCTCCACAAAGGGGTTTCCCGGGGTTGATGATTAATTTTTCCGGAGCAGGGATACTTATTGTTCCCATACCATGACATTCCGTGCATGCGGCGCCGTAGGTCGTGCTTATAAAATATTCAGGGTTGGGGATACCTATTCGGCTGCCGCATTGAGTACAACTCCATACTCTCTCTTCCGTCACTCTTTTCATTGGTGTCGCGCAGGCAGGACAGTCCCGGATGCCTCTCTGTGAGAAGAGCACTGCAAGGTGAAAAATACATTCCGTGATTGTGCCGACTGTGGATCGTCGGTCGTACAGATTTTTTTCATGTCCCGGAAATAACGATATTCCGAGCCCGGATACTTCCTCGACATCCGCATTCGCTCCTTCTTTTATCCCCTGGCGTTCATACATCGAGAGGGTCTCATAAAATCTTCGTTTTGCCTCCGACTCCAGAATATCCTGTAAAAGAGATGATTTCCCGGACCCGGAAACTCCGGTGATGACGGTCAGTTTGTTTTTAGGGATCCGGACATTTAAATCTTTAAGATTATGAATGGCGGCGCCTTTTACCGTAATGTAATGCATTGTGTTATCGGTTTTTTTCTTTCTGTTTTTCGCTGGAAAAAAATTCTTTGCTTTATGTATTTTCTCTTTGAATTCTTTTCCCGGTCCCTGGAAAAGCAGCGAACCGCCTTCGGGTCCGGCACCGGGGCCAAGATCTATTATCCAATCCGCCGCATCGATGATATCGGTATTATGTTCAACGACGATAAGTGTCGCCTTATAACGTATGAGTCTGTCGATGATTGTAAGGAGACCATTTACATCGTGAGGATGGAGGCCTGTGGAGGGTTCATCGAGAATGATCATCTTTCCCGCGAGGTTTTTCTTTGCAAGGAATTTTACCAGTTTCACTCGCTGCGCCTCTCCTCCGGAAAGTGTGGGGGAGGGCTGGCCAAGGGTAATATATCCCAGGCCGATATCCATGAATGCCCTGAGTATTGGTTCCATTTTTTGTATAAACTGATCCGGAATTTCATGATCCTTTTGAAATAAAGCGAATACTTCCCCGATCTCCATATCATACATATCTGCAATGGAGAATTTTTTCTCCTGTACAATAATGTATTGTTCAAGAACCGAATCGGTAAAACGGCGCCCATTGCATGCGGAACATGGTATCCATTCAGAAGGGAGATACTTCATCGAAACCTCAATCGCCCCCATCCCGTTACACGCCATACATGCACCATCCGGTCTGTTGAACGAAAAAAGCGAGGGAGAGAGGCCTGTCTGTCCGGCAAACATGTCACGGATAATCGCCGCAAGCCCGGTGTATGTGGCGGGATTGGATCTGGGATTGAGGCCGATGGGGCTCTGATCGACATGGACCGGCCGGATATAAGGACCGTCAAACCCGGAACATCCGTCAGGTCTTTTTTTTATCAAGGTTGATGCAAGGACGTGATGCACCAGCGAGCTTTTCCCCGATCCCGAGACTCCTGTTACCACTGTAAGGCGTTGTAACGGGATGGCAGCGGATATTTCCTTCAGATTATGGCAATATGCTCCTTTTATACGTATAAAATCCCCGGGTTCCGGCCGTTCCCGAAGGATTTGTGCTTTGCGGTTCAGGCTGAAATACTGTCCGGTAATACTTTTTTCTTTCCATAAATCCTCCGGGGTGCCGCTGAAGAGAATCTCTCCGCCTCTGCGTCCCGCCCCCGGTCCGAGATCATAGACTACATCGGCGTATGCGGCGGCGATCCTGTCATGCTCGACGAAAATGACAGGACCGGGAAGATTTCTTAGAACCGGCATGAGGCGAATAACGTCCGTTGGATGAAGACCGATGGTCGGTTCGTCAAGAATATGAATCATATCCTCCAATCTGCTTATCAGGGATAAAGCGATTCGCACCCGCTGTGATTCTCCCCGGGAAAGGGTGGGTGACGGCCTGTCCAGACTCAGATATGAAAGCCCCACGGCCGTCAGAGCATCGAGTCTTTTTAAGATTTCCTTATAAAGCCGCCGGGCTTGATGATGCGGCTTGTGAGAAGAAAAAAGCCGGCGTGCCTGTTCAACAGAATAAGCCATGATTTCGGAAAAAAGGCGGTCCTGCCACCGGACACTCCCGGCGATAGACGATCCTTCTTCGTGAAAGTGTTTCGGTTCCGGTGTTATGATTTTTTCCCCGCAGAAGGGACACGAGGAAGAAAAGGGGAGCATTGTCATGTCATCCTTCCTTCGGATAATGATAACATGTGATCCGAGGGAGATTGTTTTTTGTATCAATTTTCTTATTGACGTGGTCCTGGCGGATTTGTCCAATGTATCAAGAAAGAGTTCAATCGTATGTTGTTTGTCCCCCATGAGACTCCCATTACCCGGCGGCAATCCGTCTACAATCAGGTTTTTCGTGCCAAATTCATGTTGTAGAGAGGAAAGGAGGAGTCTGTGGCTTCCCTTCGTCCTGTTTACAAGTAAACAATAGGCTTTTACCTGGTTTTGTTTTGCTTCACGGTATATGCGGTCTGTCAGTTCATCTTTCGAAAGAATATGGACAGGATTCCCGCAAGTGCCGCAGACCTGGTCACCACATCGCGCGAAAAGAAGCCGGAAAAACGGATGGAGCCCGGAAGCAGTTGCCACGGTTGAATGGGGATTCCTGTTGAGCAGGTTCTGTCCTATTGCAATCGCGGGACCTAAACCGGAGATCTCCTTTACTTTTGCCGGGGTCATTCGCATACCCGTCGTAATGTGTGTGAAGACATCAAGGAATCTGCGGCGTGATTCGTGATAGAGGGTATTAAATACAAGGGAAGATTTACCGGAACCGGATACTCCGGTCACGACAGTGAGGTTTTCTGTAAATTGAGCGGATACCTTTTTCAGGTTATGTTCGGAAGCCTCTATAATGTTTATATTCATCTGGTTCTTTGGTTTTATCAAAAATTCAGGATTTTATTCCTATTCATTATCAAAAGGAAACCACCTGCTTTGCAGGTGGTCGTTTACTTAGTACCATTACACTTATACAATTATACCTAGGCTTTCCATTATATGAACACAAAGATTTAAGAACAATGACGAAACCCAGGTCCACAGAAAAGCAGAAATTTATACACATGCAACCTTGTAAAAGATTTTTTATATGGGTTGCGGGTGCAGCTTGCATAATGAAATGAGATTATACTAAAACAATCTATCGGAATCAATCCTTTTTTTATTACCCGGGCTGGTCCTGCAACCCACATTGTTAAAAAATCTGCGGTTTTTTATTGACCATGACTTTAAGAGCAGAATAATCAGGAATCGGGAAAAATTTATTTAGTTTTAATATCCCGTAGAGTTGAACAAGCATGGAAAATGGATATAATAGTATCTATGATTGATTTTCCTGTTGAAATTACTCCTTTTCAAATTATTGTTCCTGTTTTTTCTTCGGGAATTATCATGGGAGGAATTATATTATTTATTTTTATTTATAAACAGAGGAAAACAACGGTTGATCTTTCAATTCTCATTCTTTTATCCATCGGGATCGTTTTTACTGCATCGGATTCGGTTAAAGTTGTTATAAGCTCGCTTTTTCAGAATCTGGAGATCGGACGCCAGGCGAACCGTATACAACAGGTGAGCATCACATATTTTCTTTATGCTATTCCGTTATTTCTTACCAATCTCTTAAAGCTTACTCCGGCGCTGAAAAAAATCAATATGATAATTGCGTATATCGGGCTTGTTCTCGCTATTATCATTACTGCCGCAGCCTTTATTCTCCCCGACTTATTCATATCCGTCACCCACCCGGATGAATTATGGCTTTATTATCAGGATGCCTATTCGAACGGGCAGATCGGCATGATGTGCATAATACGGGATCTTGTATTATTTATTTTAATCATCTATGGTATTTTTCTATTAGTTCTGGAGATTGTGCTCCATAAAGAATCCCGGAATATGCTTTCCGTACTCATCGGCATCGTTCTCAGTATGGCAGGGGGAATATATGATCTTTATTATTCTTATAGTGATATCAACCTCCCGCCTTTTGCGGATCTCCGGTTTTCGAGATTTTCCTTTTTTATCATTATTTTTATTTTTATATTAATCATCAAATTTACAAAAGAGTATACGGATAATGCGGATAAAGTAAGTAAACTCACTAAAAAACTTATCCATTTAGATAGGCTTAAAGATGATTTCCTCGCGAATACTTCCCATGAATTACGGACCCCCCTGAATGGAATAATCGGGATCACCGAGTCTTTAATAGACGGTGCAACGGGGGACTTGCCGGATATCACAAAAACAAATCTCAAGCGAGTTGTCGCCTGCGGCAAGAGATTGACCTATCTGGTAAATGATATCCTTGATTTGTCAAGTTTAAAAAATGATGAACTTAAATTATATAGAATACCCATCGATATCAAACCGCTGATTCAGCTTATGATTACTCTCTCTCTCCCCCTCATAAACGATAAAAAAGATCTTGAATTAAAAGAGGACATTAAGGATTCACTCCCCTTTGTCTATGCGGATGAGGACAGGCTGCTCCAAATATTTCACAATATTATCGGAAACGCGATTAAATTTACGGAAAAAGGCAGTATTACAGTCACGGCTTATGTTGATGATGGGTTGATGTATATAACCGTATCTGATACAGGTATCGGTATTCCCGGGGATAAATTCGATATCATTTTTCATTATTTCGAACAGGTTGATTCGGCCAAAGAGGGAGAATACAAGGGTACGGGATTAGGGCTCGCCATTACAAAAAAGCTTATAGAATTACATGGAGGTACGATACGTGTTTCCTCAAAAGTGGGTAAGGGCTCCCAATTTACCTTCAGCATTCCTTTGAGTACGGAAAAGCAGGTTAAAAAAATGGATGTATCCGGGGACCGGAAAAATGAACATCATCAGATCTCTCTCTTTACCGAAGAAAAGATAAAAGAAAATGTTAAGAAACAGGAGAACAAAAAGTATAATATTCTCATTGTCGATGACGAGGTTATCAATCTTCAGGTACTTGAAAATCATCTCACTGTAGCAGGTTTTTCGGTCATAAAAGCCAAAGGCGGCAAAGAAGCGATTGAAAAAGCCGGGAATTTTGATGTTCCTGTCGATCTTGTATTACTGGATGTGATGATGCCTGGTATTTCAGGGATCGATGTATGTAAAGAGATCAGGAAGTACTTTGCAATAAATGAGTTGCCGATAATACTGGTGACATCAAAAAACCAAATATCCGATTTACTTCTCAGCCTGGATGTGGGGGCGAATGATTATATCACCAAGCCATATATTAAAGATGAACTTTTCGCGAGGATGAGAAACCTCCTTGAACTGCGGGAAAAGACGACGACAATCATTAAAACACGGGTAGTAAGTCTCCATGCACTGGCTGAACTCACGGAATTAAAAGATACGGATACGGGGAATCATATAAAACGGGTTGCAGAATACACGAAATCAATCGCAAAAGAACTCTCCCGATTCAGTGAAAAGAATTTGAATAATTACATTACAAAGAAATATATTGAAGATATTGCAGAATCCAGTATTCTTCATGATATTGGAAAAGTGGGAATTCCGGATGAAATCCTTCTTAAAAAAGGGAAGTTGACGGATGATGAATTTGAAATAATGAAGAATCACTCCCGCATCGGAGGTGATACACTGAATAAGGCGGAGAAAGAGAGCGGAATACATTTTTTTGAACTTGGTAAGGAAGTCGCGTATTCCCACCATGAAAAATATAATGGCACAGGGTATCCCAAAGGGTTAAAGGGCGAAAATATTCCCCTCTCTGCACGAATAGTTGCCCTCGCGGATGTCTATGATGCCCTCACCTCCGACCGGCCTTACAGGAAAGCCCTTTCTCATCATAAAGCATATGCCATCATTCTGGATGAAATGGGAGAAGCACATTTTGATCCCCTTATTCTTAAAGTATTTAAGAATCTGGCACCGAAATTTGAGAATATTTCACAACAATATGTAGATACATAAAAATTATGTCAGAGTGTTTATTTTTTAATATAAACTATCCCGCAGACCTTTAAAAATATTACAAAATCCTTTTTACCCATTAAAAAGTGCTTATAACACCACCGGAAAATATGATTGCATGAAGAAAATTGTTTGATTTATCCGGGTGATCGAATTATGCTATTAACAACCGGATTAAAAATTATTTTAATTCCAGTCCGGTTGATTCTTGTGAGGTATGTCAGTTTTCAGGTATTAAAGAAGTATCGGAAATACTCACGTGAGGAAGATTGACGAACATAAGGATCAGTTTATTATAAAAATAAAGAAAGGAAGAATTTATGGAAGATGTAAAGAAGAATATTCTTAACACCGGGATTATGAATATTCTTGCAATGGTTGTCCTCTATTTTGTGGCGCATTTCCTATTCCGGGGAATCGAGTTGAACTCAGCCTCATTTTTAGGGACCGTTCTCACTTTAGTCTTTGGACTTATCCCCGCGTTTCTCTGGATATCTTTTTATTATTTCCTTGACAGGAAAGATCCTGAACCGGTTATTATGGTTGTCATGGCTTTTTTCGCCGGGGTTTTAAGCAAAGTTGTTTTTTCAAGTTTTATCGGGCAAAGCCTTTTTAACATCGGTATTTGGAACATTAATAGCAACGCCATACCCACTGTTTATCTCCTGTTTACAGAGGCAATTATCCCCGCAATTTCTATTTATATCGTGCTGCGGTATTTTTTCTATCCGTCCAAACATTTTAATGAACCGGTGGATGGAATGATGTACGGGGCATTTATCAGTATCGGATATGCCCTCGCTGTTGCACTGGACGGGGTATTTTCAGGGGGGCTGGTAACCTTGTATTACCTGGTATTCTCCCTCTTAATTCGTTTAGCCCTCTATTCATCCCTCGGTGCATTAATCGGATATTATTTCGGTAAGGCCCGATTTGATGAAAAACGCTCACAAATTTTTCTTCTTGTGGGGATTGTGATCTCCCTGGGGGTCTTTTGTCTCTATGCTTTCTTAAGTTCATTTTTCAGGATGAATATTTCAACGAGCTCGGATATTTTTTCAATCATTCTTGTTCTTGCTTTCACCATTGTGCTGTTAGGGATTGTTTTTTTCCTTATCCAGAGGAGTCTTAAACAAGGTGAAGCAAAAGAACTCGAAGGAAGTAAGTTTTTTATCGATGCCGTCTCGATTATCACCCTTGTCCTGGTTCTTGCTGCCGGGGTCACAATACGGCTCATCAAGGAGGGTGATAAAACCTTTATCTCACCGGCTAAAAAAGTCTCCTTCACCATTCCCGCCGAATTTAAATATAATGAACTTGACAGCACAAATAATCTGCTTTTATTTTCAAGAAAATTGATAAATGAGCGATATCCCCAGGTTGTGAAGGTTGCGATTACCGACAACTACTCACCAATAAGTTTTTTTAATCTCATCGCCATGGATGATAACCAGTTCAAGATTGATGATTTTGTCGTATCAGTCTCTATTTCCCAGGAAGTAGTGACCTTTGAAGAAAATCTGAAACGAGACTTAAAAACGAAATCACCCCTGGGGACTGATTTAAAAATTCCCATGGGAAAACAGGGACTGGAGGCCCAGAAAAAGACGAGTGACCAGACGTACCTTGCGACGATTACTACCTATTCGGCAGAAAAGCAGGGCCTGAAGCTGGAAGTCTCTATCGAGTTTCCGGGATCGGATTTCCCGGAACCACGGGATCTGGCGAAGAAGATAATTCATAGTTTTAAGAAGGAGGCATAATGATGAAAAGATTACTGAATTTTACACTCATTTTCCTTTTTCTCCTTGCAACAGGGATGCAAGGGTACGGACAGGATGATACGACCTTTGTATCGGATGAAACAATCGCCTCTGTGGTAAGGCTTGGTAAAATTGTCGATCTTTACCAGGTAAAAGGAATGCCTGCCACACACGCCGTCACAGTGCAGTATGGTGTTCCCAATTTTGGGGGAGGAAGTGTTATCGATAAACAGACAATACATTTTGATCTTGGTTCCGGCGTCATCGTTTCCGAAGATGGCTGGATATTTACGAATGCCCATGTCGCGGACGACTGGACAGCCGATTCTATCCAGATCTATGACCAGGGAGTTGATAATGCCGGTAATCCCATAAATACAGTCGTTATACCGAAAGAGCCCGGATATATGTGGGTAACAATCGCTTCTATCGAAGACATAGAGAAAAATATCCGGAAGGTCCAGCTTAAGTATCTCTGTCAGACGATGTATTATGATTCGGACTACGCCAACAATGACCGTGACAGGGCTATATGTAAAATCATCGCCCATGCGGAGTTTCCTCCGGGTGCGAATATACCGAAAGTAACAACTCAATGGAATGATAAAACCGATAAGGTACCTGTTTCCGAGATCGGAAATCCCTTTGATATCCCCATCAGAAAACCGGATCTTACCAGTATGGGTTTCCCCGGGATCGGGGCCCAGACGTTTCATACCATATCCGAAGGTGAGTTTTTAAGCTATGACAGAAATGACCGCTCCTACATTCTTCATGCCGCATTCATCTCCGGCGGAAACAGCGGAGGCGGGCTTTTCTATAATGATAAACTCATCGGGATTAATACCTGGGACAGGGCAGACGCCAGGGGAAGGAATGTCTCCATGGCACAGCCGGTTACCTATTGGGCAAAATCGATTTCCTACTGTAAATTATGGTATGCGAATGATTATGATGTTGCAAGTCTTCCTGATATCAGCAGGGATTACATTTTAGCGGA
>JAFGRV010000653.1 GCA_016934975.1 Spirochaetales bacterium
CACATACAATAAATTGAATACGGAGGAAATTGTCTGAAATGAAAAAGGAAAAAATTGCAGGCTTAATTGTTTTAACCATATGTATTATTATTAACAGTACAGCGGTCTGTCTTGTCCTGATGGCAAAAAAAAACGAACATAAAGCATCTTTAATCACACCTTCGGATATTTTAGATATGGGTGTTGTTGAAGTACAGGGGACAAATATTTTAGGAGAAATTCAATTCATTAAAAAAGAAAACAATTTCTTTGATATAATAAAAGAGCGGATTCAAGTGCTATTTAATTCCGTATCATTTCCATATTTTCTTTCCATGAACATCCATGCTTCCCGGAATGACTATTTTCTAATCGATTACTACAGGAATGATCACTCTATTTTTGCATATTACGATTCATATTTGAATGAATTAACAGAAAAAGAGTTATTGCTACAACATTAGAGGTCTCCCGATACATTATCTTTTATTTTGAATTTATAAATTTTAAAGGAAATCGAACTATAATCGGTTGTAAATACCTTCTTTGACAACTCTTTGTCCAGTATATAATTATGACTCAGGATGAAATCAAATATATCCTCGATATCAGGAACCGGATGATTAGAGAGGATTATACAAAAACCATCATAGGTATGAACCAATTCGTAGAAATCTCCGGGATTAATAATTTTTATTTGCCGATCACTATCATTTCCCCAAAATTTTGCAGTTTCTTTTTCCCGTTCACTCTTTTTTACTATATAAACATCCATGGGAAATTCTTCTTTTGAAACAGCCGCAAGAAGCGCGATATTCTCATCAAACATAAAAAGCGGTTCCTCTTTGTTTACTATATTAGTAACGTATGAAAACAAAGTATCAGCTTCACCATTAAACCGGTGTGTATAAATCTTTAGAGCTGAAGTAGAAAAAACTCCCATTATCAGAAACAAAAGGAATAGCTTAAGAAATTTTTGGTCCACCTGAAAAATATTATATATAATAAACAGAAAGAAAAAAGGGAAAAAGATAAAATAAGAGTTTATAAAAAGAGTTGTAGAGAATAGGAGAGAAGATATAAAAAGTGTCACCAGTGGGAAAACAAAAGAAATAATAACAAATACCATAGCTTTAGAAATTCTCTTTTTTCTAAGTAACATAAAAAGTAAATATGTTATAATAATAAAGAAAATAACTATTACAAAAGAAGGGATTATATTAGTATCATATCCATACTTTGACGTAAAAGGAAATCCCAAAATCCTTAAAATAATTGAAACAGACATCTGTTCCCAATCTATCGTATTCACAATAAATTCGAGGTGTTTCACTGCCTGGGGAAGCCAGGGAATGTAACTGCATATAAAAATGGTATTCAGGATACTAAAAACAATAATAGCTTCCTTTAATTTTTTCAAGTTCTCTTTTTGTATTATAAGCAAATATATAATATAGACGAAGTTAATAAAAAGCGTATTGATAAAAAAATAATGGGTGTATATTCCCAGGATTCCTGAAAGAAAATATAATATCCAATATTTTCGAACCATATGGATAGTTCTCATTTTTGAATGATCACAATATAAATTTAATAAAAAATAAAATGAATACAAATTAGCAATCGCAAATAAAGCTGTCATCGTATACATACTTATTTCCCGGGTATAAGCGATAAGCAGAGGATTGAACAATAAAATAAAGGACGCGACAAGAGCCGTTTTTCTATTAACAATTGTTTTACTAAAAAAATAAAAACAAAGAATGAACAAACTTCCCAAAAGAGCAGAAAGACATCTGAGTATAAAAACATTATTGTACCCGACAAAAAAAGAAATACCTTTTAAAAATAAGTAATAGAAAGGAAGTTGAGTATCCGGACTTGCCTGAGGAAGCTGTGAAAGTAATCCTGATATATCCAGCTTGATTAAGGAAAGGGTAATTGCTTCATTGATGCCGACACCTTCATGAAGATTATTTAATAAAAATAAAAAGAGAGAAAGAAAGAACAGGATGAATACGAATACACATTCCGGAATTTCTTTTAATCCCTTAAAAAGATTCACTCTTTTCATTACAACCATCATCCTTTCATCTGATAATGTTATTAATTTGAAATATTTTGCTACTATACATTCTTTCATGTATATTTAATAGTAAAAATAATTAGATTTGTTTGATTTTAAGTATTATTGGTCATAAATTTACATATTCCCCGGATCAGCAAGTTTTCCACTCCTTATTCATTATCCCCAAATTCTTCTTGTAAAGCCGTATCAAAACGATTACAATTAAATCTAATGGCTTCACTCATAAAAAAATATGTGATTATAATATCCCCAAAACAGAGTAACAATCGAATGACACTGTTTACAAGGAAGCTGATATAGTCCCATGACCCCCCTCTCGATTCCTGTTGTGGTTATGGCTGCCATCTCATTTTATATCGGGCTTTACCATCTCTTCATTTATTTCAGGAGACCGACAAACCGCCAGGATTTGACTTTTGCCCTGACCTGCTTTGCAGTAGGTATTTATGATGTTTTATGTGCAGGTCTTTATAATGTGACCACACCATCGGAAGGTGTTGTTTGGCAGCGTTATCAACTTATAACCCTTGCCTTTCTTGACATTGCTTTTTTGTGGTTTGTCGCGGATTATACCCGGCAGAAATCAAAAAAGCTTGTTTATGTATTTTCCGTTATTTTTATAGGTTTTGCTTTATTTGGTCTAATAGACCAGACCGGGTTGGCATGGACCAACCAGCCCCTTATCAAACAGTTTAACCTACCCTGTGGCTTTACTATTACTTATTATGAAATGGCATTTGGACCGGTCATGAACGCGGAAGCATACATGCTTATTTTAAGTTATTTTTACATGCTGTGGATTAGTATTCGGTATTATCAGAAAGGAGACCGCCGAAAAGCAACATTACTTATCCTCGCGGTTGTGCTTTTTTTAGCAGGAGTCGCCGAAGATACGGCTGTAGCCACAGGTTTATATGACTTTATCTACACAATTGAATATTCTTATATCGGAATGGTTCTTCTTATGGCCTATTCACTCTCTAATGAGCTTGTTGAAACCTCTATTGTAAAAGAAGCACTTAAAAAGAGCGAGCGGAAGCACAGGGAACTTCTTACCATGCTTCCCCAAAAGATTTTTTACAAGAATAAAGATTCTGTTTATATTACCTGCAATGATAATTTTGCGCGTGATCTTAATATGACCCCTGAACAAATAACAGGTAAGACGGATTTTGATCTTTTTCCACCGGAGCTTGCACGGAAATATCGTTCCGATGATTTGACAATTCTGGAATCAGGTACTGTCCATACGATCGAGGAGGACTATATACTCCCGGATGGCCAAAAGTGTATCATCCAGACAGTAAAATCTCCAATCCGGAACGAGAAAGGTGAGGTGATAGGTTTGGTGGGGATTTTCATGGATATTACCCGGGCCAAAGAGTTGGAAGAGCGGGTAAAACAATCCCAAAAAATGGAGGCCCTCGGAACTTTGGCCGGGGGTATTGCCCATGATTTCAACAATATTCTCGGAGGAATTATCGGGTATACCGAAGTCGCTCAGACTCATACAAAACCCGGGGAATCTGCATATAAGTATCTCCAGGAAGTTATCAATTTAGCGATACGGGCAAGGGATTTGATCCAGCAAATTCTTACTTTCAGCCGCAAAAGTCAGGAATCACGAAAGCCAATTAACCTGACAACAATTGTAAGCGAAGCAGTGAAACTCCTCCGTTCAACTCTCCCCACGACCATCGAGATCAGGCATAACTTTAACGATACGATCGGGATGATTAATGCCGATATAACACAAATGCACCAGATTGTGATGAATCTGTGCACCAATGCCGCACATGCAATGGAGGATGGCGGCGGCGTGCTGGAAATTTCTTTATCCAACGTTTTAATCACAGAGGAATCTGCAAAAATATACCATGATATATCACCGGGCCCATATGTAGAATTAATAATTTCTGATACTGGTACTGGTATTGATTCCGGTATTATCCATCGAATTTTCGAACCCTTTTTCACTACAAAAGAAAAGGGAAAGGGTACCGGGATGGGGCTTGCGGTTGTGCATGGAATTGTCAGAGACCATAAAGGAGATATATTCGTAAAAAGCACTTTAGGCAAAGGAACGACTTTTACGATTATTATACCCGAGATTATTGCCGAACCTCTCAAAAAAGAAAATGTGTCATCGAAAATAGCACCCGGAAAAGAACACATCCTTTTTGTCGATGATGAAGAAATGCTAAAAGATCTGGGAAAAATACAATTGGAATCCCTGGGCTATACCGTCACTGCCATGAACAACGGTATTGAGGCCTTTGAAACCTTTAAGCAGTCACCCGACAGTTTTGATCTGATTATTACGGATCAGACCATGCCGCACATGACAGGAATACATCTGGCACAACAGGTCCATAGAATTAAACCCTCCATACCTATTATACTATGCACCGGCTTTAGTGATTCCATAACACCTGAAAATGTGAAAGCTAAAGGCATAACAGTATTGATGTTCAAACCAATCAGCAGGAAACATATGGCCGAAAAAATCCGTGAGGTACTCGATAAAGACTCTCCTTCCGGGCCTTCTTATAAAAACAAAACTGTCTCTCACACAATTACCGGCAAACAGGAAGAATAAAACGTTACAGCGAGGCTTCAGCCATCCAGCTTCCATGTTTATTACAGTGTTCTATCGCCTGTAGTGTCCCTGTTTGATTACTTTTAATATGGATCCCAATGGTTGCTTGTAATGATTGCGGAAACATCATATAACGGGCAGAGAACTTTTTATTGATATAAATATCAATCCATTGAATCCAGTGATCCTCCTGCATTGGGTGCGGGGTTGAACCTACTTTAATATGAGCATCCTTGCACTCATCGGGGATAAGGCCGCAGGCATTTGTCGTGATAATAACAGGAACATGTTTTTCCTTGCCTTCCTTTTCTGCCGGCATCACTGCCTCTGCATTCAATGCAAAACTTGATTTTGGTGCGCCGCAGACAGGGCATTTTTCCGGTGCTGCATTAAACTCGATATGTCCGCAGACTTTACATAAAAATAAATTATCCATACTTTTTCCTCCATAAATAATAATATATTGATAAAAAATGCCTAATACATCAACATTGTTTTTTCACTATACTCTATAAAATCCTTCTTAACTATTATTGGTTACAAAAAAAAAATAAAAAAGCCAGCCAAAGCACAAGATGAATATATCATCAGCCTAAACCGCAATATACATATAGTCAAGATAGTTATTCTTACTTTTAGTTTATTAATTGATTAAGTATGTTTTCCCTGTTTTTCGGATACCCTTGATGATTAATTCAGGATTGATGTAAGGAGAAATATTTCCCGAAAATATCATTTTATACCAAGATGTACCGATAATGCTTTATCGTTGATCTGAAATGAAAATAATTGACTTCTCCGTGAAAAAGATGTAAAAGTATAAAATAAAGAGAGATGAAGGAGATGGAAACCTGTATCATACGATACCGTCAAATAGTGAACAACCCGGGGGAATAACTTATGTCAGCACTCATTCCGGGGCAGACAACGAGGATATAATCAAGAAAACTATAGATAAAGTGATACTATTTAAAAAGCAGCTGCTCGTGAATCATCAACCTCATAAAAAAGAAGATAAAGAGCAACGCTGTTGTTAAAAAAAATTCTTGCCGGAAAAAACCGTTTTATCAAATTTGCCGCTGTAGGCTTAAGCGGGACAATTGTCAACCTGAGTATTGTATGGCTGGGCAATACCTTGCTTTTCACTTCTTTAAAAGAACCGCATCAAACCTGGATGTCTGTGGCCCTGGCGATCGTAATCAGTATCTTTTCCAATTATGTTCTTAATTTTCTCTGGACCTGGCGTGACCGCAGGGCAGAGGGAAGTGCTTCCTTTTTCCTGCACCTCATCAAATATTACCTGGCCAGTATGGCCGCGGCTGGCCTGCAATTTCTGATTGCAGGCGGGATCAATTATTTTTTAAAAATCAATTTTTTTCACCAAACCGGGGGAATACCTGTCTTCCTGAAAATGGGCGCATCCTTCGCGGGGATTTGTTGTGCCATGATATTAAATTTCCTGTTAAATCACTTTTGGACATTTAAAGATCCCACCCGGGGAGAGGAAAAATAAGGGAAGTTGAAAGATTCATTGATAACACTATGCCCTTAACCCCATGATCTCAGGGATTGACCTGCCTGACTGCCCTCTGTAAAAGCTTGATCAGCGCCTCGGTGTCCCGGCCGTCTGAAACGTAGAATGCATTGTCGTCCTTCGCCACCGGCCCCGGACCGGTAAATTCACGCAGCATATCGGCGCCGAATGCCCAGTAGCTTGTGATACGGCTGACATTGCCCAATTCCGATTCCACTTCCGGAGTCAGGACTCCTGACTGGAGCTGTGCCTCAAATGCTTTCCTGGTAAGGAGTGTCGGTGTGGCCAGTAGCATGGTATGGGTACCGCCGGTATACCATAGAGTCGTATTGCTAAAGACCGACTGGAACGTTCGCAGGATCATTTTATACTCGGCGATGGATAAAGAGTGGCAGGGCAGCCATTGGACAAAGACACCGTCAGGCGTGAGATGGGCCTTGACTTGCCTGTAAAACTCTGCGGTATAGAGCACCCAACTACTGGAGTTGGAGGGATGTGTGGCATCGTTGGAGATGATGTCGAAGGTCCGGGCGGTCTGCAACAGATAATTGCGGGCATCTTCAATGTGCACAACTACACGTGGATCATCCACCACGCCCCGGTTCTCGACAGAATAAACCTCACGGGCGGCCTCGATCATTTCCGCCGAGAGATCTACTACATCGATACTCGACACGGGATGGGTGGCCATGGTGCCGCTGGCGATGCCATTACCAAAGCTTAAGACCAGGGCGTTTTTTGCATCGGGTTTTAGTAATGGGGGTAAATGCCCCAGCAAGTGAAAGATACGCATGCTTACCGGATCGGTGGGCACTTCGATCCGGCCATTGACAGTGGAAAACTTGGGATTATTCAGGCCATAGTCAAACACAGCCACCGTCGTTTCAACACCTTCTTTGTAAAAAAGAAGCTGTTTGGCGATATCTTCCCAATAGCCCAGGTACCGCGGTGCCGGCAGTAAAAGAATACATATGACAGCCAGCACGACGGGAACTGCCGTGAAAGCACGACGCCGGAGGGTTTTAGGCGGGATAAACCAGACAGCCGCCAGTCCAAGAGCCACATTAATAGCCGCCAGCGCTATCACCGTATGCTGAAGCCCGAGCCATGGAATGATGACAAAACCGGCCAGGAGCGATCCGAGAATGGAGCCGACAGTGTTGAGGGCTGCGATGCGCGAGATTTTAAAGCCCACCTTTGCGGCATGTTCGCTGCTGTACAAGCTGACCGCCACCGGAAAAACTGCACCGATTGCGACTGTCACGGGGAAAAGTGTTATAAACGAGAGCAGGGATTCGTAGAGTATTCCCGTCCCCATGTTATAGCCCCCGAACAGAGCATTAATCTTCAAACCAGACAACCGCGGAAAAACAAACAGCGAAAGCACGGCCAGCAGACCGATGCCCATTTCCAGCCAGCCGAAGAGTGCCAGCGATGCTCCCCGCCGTCGAATCCAGGCCGAAGCAAGCATTGCGCCCACCACCAGTCCGGTCAGGTAAACGGCGAGCATAAGGGAAAACGAATATACGGTTCCGATAACATACATGGCGATCATTCGCCCCCAGGTTACTTCGTATGCCAGGGAAACAAAGCCGGAAATAGTGAAGGCAATAATCACAAACCGTAATGCCTTTGACGGCAGCGTACCGACTTTGTCGGTTTCCGATTGTTTTAAATGGTGTATTCCGACTTCGTCGGATTCCGATTGTTTTAAATGGGGTGTCCCGGTAGTTGGGGTGGAGGATTCCTGATTTTTGTGATCTCCCGGTTTAAGGAGAGGATGGCCTTCGGTGAACCAGGCGAGAAAAGCTGTCAGTAAATTCAGGGCGGCAGCGACGAACAATGTCCCCGTCACACCGAATGCCCGGATAAGAACCACAGCAGCCAGAAGGCAACCAACCACAGAGCCAAGGGTATTGACAGCGTACATCCCGCCCAGGTCGCCGCCTACCTTTCCATCGGCGCGGGCATAGATACGGGCCATAACCGGGAAAGCGGCGCCAATAAAAAGCGCAGGTGGAGTGAGGGGCAGTAACGCCAATCCCAGACGCAATATTGTAAGGACCAATTCATTATCCAGATTCAAACTGCGGGTCAAGTTACTGTAAAGACCTGTCAATCCATTTAAAAACGGCAGTGCCGCTAGGCCCAAGACGGCCAGCCCTACCTGCAACACGGCAAACAATCGACCGGGGTGTTTGGTTCGGTCGGCCCATTTGCCGATAGCGTAGCCGCCCAGGGCCATACCGCCCATGTAGGCCATGAGGACAGCAGAGTAGGCATAGACACTGACGCCAAAAGTCAACATCGCCTGACGAACCCAGGTGATCTCATAGATCAAGGCACTAAGGCCGGCCATAAAAAAAATAAGCAAAGCGGTTTTACGTGGCATGGAAGACTCCTAAGAAAAAAGTCCGG
>JAFGRV010000098.1 GCA_016934975.1 Spirochaetales bacterium
CTGTTTTTTCCTGGTAAAAAGCGAATTATTTTCCACAATTGTCGCATAAACTTACGCGGAGTTAGTCGAGTTTCCGCGGCCTCTTGCCAAACAAATAAACATTGACATAGTCATAGAAATAAGGCATCTTTTCATTATAAAAAATGAAAGGATATTAGTTCTATTATGGGTATAAAAGCAATTCAAATGAGATATCGTAAAAAAATTAATCTCATTTTTCTTTTTCTTGTGATTATAAGCGGTTGTGTCAATATGGATGGTCCGGGTTTTTGTCAGGGTGTGAACATCACCCCGGGAAATTTTGACGCATTTGAACAAAAACTCTGGAGTTTCTCCGATGCATGGAAAGAAACAACGGCAACACGTGAAAAAATATGTCTTCATGGAATGTGGAGATTTCAACCGGCGTTAAATGGAGGGGCGGCTCCGCCTGATTCCCAGTCGACATATTATAGCAAAGTACCGGGAAGATGGTTAAGTGTCATGTATTATCAGACATTTAACAGGGTAAATGACCAGCTCTTTCCTGTAGCATCCATTAATCAAAAAGAGTTATTTTCTTATTTCGACGGATGGTATACGCGTTATCTGGAAATTCCCCCTGAAATCATGAATAAAACCACATTAATTACTATCGATTATATCGGGGCCTCATCTTCAAAAATATTTATAAACGATTGTCTCGTCAAAACAACAACCCTGGAAAGTGATAACTCTTATGGCCTTTTGGACAGGGTCACCATCGATATCAGCGCGTTCAGCCACCTTCCTTCCATCAAACTTGATATTTTTTTACATTTTGATAATTACAAAACACCCACGGATATTCAAGGGCTTTCCCTGGATTATATGTTTTTGCATAGCTTTGATTCACCGGTGGCGGTGAAAGATTCCGTCATCATGACCTCTGTAAGAAATCAGAAAGTGAGGGTGGATCTCGATATTTATAATCTGAACAAGGAAAAATCCGAAGATTTTACACTGAAAGCCTTTATTTATGATAAAGACGGCGACACCCTTGTAAAAGAGACGAATGTCTATCCTTTTTCCCTGCAAGGTGAAGAGATTGAAAATGTAGTTTTTGAATTTCCCTGGAATGATGCGGAGTATTGGGACAAGGAGAATCCGCATCTCTATTACATGAAAATCAGGCTGTTTAATAATAATAATCTTGTAGATGAATCCTACAAAGAAGACTTTGGTTTCCGGGAATTTTGGGAAAATGGGGGGAATTTCTATCTGAACGGAAAGAAAGTACACCTTTTTAATTTTGCATCGGCAGAAGAAATATTCTCCCGGTATCAATATCTTTATTGCCGGGAAGAAGTTATCGCGGAAACCATCAATTCCGTTAAAAACGTCGGTTTTAACTGCGGCCTTATGAATATTGCCTGGCAATTCAGATACGGCGGGGACGGATCATATCAGGGTTCTTCATCAGCCTATCTTAAGACGGTTTTTAATGCCTCGGATAAATCGGGGTTTTACTGGATTTTATCAACCCCTTTTCTTGCCGGGGATATGGATACGACTGTTTATAAGCGGGATGTTCGTAAACATATGCGCGCCTGGGGAAACCATCCGAGTATTATTATGAATTCCGCTACCTTTAATACATCGGGATATCCCTGGGCTCAGCATCCTGATATGGTTGATGATCTGGAGTACGAGCCGCAATTTGCTTATACCAGGAGAAAAACCGCCCGTCTTTCAGAGCAGATCATAAAAGAAGTTGATCCCACACGGGAGGTCTATCACAATTATAGCGGAAATTTAAATAATATCTATACAACCATGCATTATATGAGTTTTGGTCTGCCCTTACAGGAGCGGGAGGACTGGCCTTCCAAATGGGCGGAAACTAAAAAAACCGCCTTTTTTCCTTCGGAGTTTGGTCTTCCCTTGCGGGGTCAATTCCTCGATTTTAACGGACCACAGGACTGGTGGTCCGGGAAATCCCTCATTCTTGAACATGGAGCCAGATATTTTGGAGATCAGATATATAATGACGCACTAAAGCCTGTTGTCTACACCAACCCGAGATATACGACACGCAAGGATTTTGATGAACAGCCAGGTGAAATACTTAATCCCGCATATGCAAAAATCAAAAATTTATTTATGACTTCACAACTTCGGGCCTGGCGGGGATATGATGTTTCCGGTCTTGGTATATTCGGGGAGGCAAATGAAATATTTGACAGGACCTTTGATCAGTACCAGATAAAAGATATGACCTATTCAACGATAAAAGCCCCGGGATTAAAACCGGATATTATTACCGTACCGAACCGCGTCTCTCATATTGATAAACCGAATGAGCTGGCTTTTACCCTGAAAAAGGCGTTATCACTGTTGGATATTTGGATTGCCGGTGAAAGGGATAGGTTTACTCATAAAGACCATGGGTATTTTACAGGGGAGAAGATCAATAAACAGGCTATGATAGTGAATGACACCATGGAGAATTTTTCTTTTCAGTATACTATTCAATTAATCAAGAATACGACAATTGTTGATTCTCTCACCGGGGAATCAAATGTGGATCCGGGGGAGCAAAAACGAATACCTTTCAGCTTTTCCGCCCCGGATTCCGGAAAAAGAGAAGATTATACCCTCTTATTAAAAGTTTCCGGCAATTCCCGGGAATGGGAGGATCGGTTCCAATTACAGGTTTTCCCCAAAGTGACTTTTGTTCCTGAAGCAATAGACATGGGACTTTTTGATACTGTCAATAAAACCAAAGCTGTCCTGGAAATGATGGGAATTACCTTTACGGATATTACATCAACCCGGCAACTCAAGGGACTCTCGTTATTAATTATCGGTAAGGAATCCATGGAGGATTTTAAAAGAGATTTTTTACCGTACATCGAAGATAATGCCTTGTTCGACCGGGGACTCAACCTCCTCGTCTTCGAACAGTCCGGCACTCCTCTTCCCGGTGTTAAATTCGAAGAAACAAGCCAGCGCTATGTTTTTATTCAGGACAGAGACCACCCGGTCTTCCGGGGACTGCGGGATGTTGATTTTATTAACTGGCGGGGTTCAAGCGATCTTATTCTCCCTTACTCGCCCGTTGATCCCAATACGGCGTACTCGCCTCATTATCCCCATTTCAAATGGAAGTGGGGTAATACGGGGATTGTTGCGACAAATGTCGCAAAAAAGCCTACTTTTGGCAATGTTCACTCTCTTGCAGGGTGCGGATTCGATCTTTCCAACACACCATTGTTCGAGGTCGATCTCAATCATTCGAGGCTTATCTTTTGTCAGGTTGATGTTACAAACAGGTATGGAATTGATCCTGCGGCTACACTTCTTGTTCACAATCTTATGACCTATTTTTATTCATTACACGGCACGGTTAATCTTCCCGCAAAAAGCCTTGTTCTGACGGATAATGTTGATGAAGATACTTTTATTACTCAATGCAACATTGATGCGGATATCATCCACACAATCGACAGCAACATTGATGGATATGATGTTCTCATTATCGCGGGAAAAA
>JAFGRV010000654.1 GCA_016934975.1 Spirochaetales bacterium
AGACGAGTACTCTCGTCAGGTAGACGAGTACTCTCGTCAGGTAGACGAGTACTCTCGTCAGGTAGACGAGTACTCTCGTCAGGACTCCTAATAAAAAATCAACTATATACTATGGGATTTTTACAGGAGGCTGCGTATATATCAAAAATTTTATTAAAATCAGGAGGATTGATTAAATGAAAAACCTACTATGTGTCCTATCTTTATTCCTTATTATGATTCCCCTCGGCGCTTCGGGGAATCAGTGTGTGGATTTTGAGGATCTGATCCCGGACAAATCTTATTCTGTCGGGGATATTTTTGCCGACTCGGGCACAAAAATATCTGTTGAATCGGTTGAAGGTCCCGGCGGGACGCCCTGGCTGTTTAGACACCTGGTCCGTGTTGAAAAAGGGAGAGCTATGGCTGGTGGTTCGGGAATCGAAATTTTTATGGACCCGGGCAATCTCCGTTTTCATTTCAGATACCCATTAAAGGGATTATTTTTGAAATTCGGTGAATATGGTGTCGGAAATATAAATATTGATATTAACGGGGATTTCCGTAATGTCACACATATGGTTGATTTAAATGGGATGACTATCGGCGGTGTTGCTGTTTCTGTCATCGGCGGGCTCCCGAAGGGCATCCTTGAATTGAATGGCACAATAAATTCTTTTATGGTCGGTGGTTTTGAACTTTTCATTGATGATGTCTGCCCCCTTATCAAGGGGGATTCGGTTTATTTCAGTGATGCCACTGAAAGTCCGGGTTCGGTGTACCATTACCGCTCCGATATAAAAACCAGGACATCCATTTATACACGGGCCGCCGACAGGCTCTCTTCCTTCGCTTTTGCCCCGTGGGATCCGGATTTGTTGTATTATGTCAATGCCAGCGACAAACATATCTTTTCCGTTCAATTAGATACATCCGGTTTAACGGAAAATACCATCTATTCTCATACAACATACGTCCGGGATATCGCCTTCGATCAATCCGGTATTCTCTATTTCAGTGAATCAACCGGGGCAGGCGGTGACGGTAAAATCTGGCGGGTAGAAACCGGCACCACCGCCTCGCTTTATTATACTGTTAAGCTCTCCGATGTGGGTGGCTTCTGGGCCGGACACTTTACCTTTGGGCCGGATGGAAGTTTGTATCTGAGCAGCGGGAACTGTATCCCTTCATCAATTTATCATGTTGATATGGCAGCAAACACCGTTACCGATATTTTTCATTCCCCCGGGGCCTCCACTACCGGGATTACCTTTGGACCGGAAGATATGTTGTATTTTGCAGATAACGGCCCGAATATTTACAGTTTCGATCTTACTACCATGGCGGATCAACTGGCGTATACCGATCCGGTAAAAAAGATCCGGGATGTGGGTTTCCGTGAAATTGATACCGTTTCTTCCATACCGGGTACATGGGTAATGCCGTACAGTATCCGCTATATACCCTTATATAACATTAAACCGACCGGACTGACAGATTATACCGACTCGTTAAGCGGACGTGAGATGGTAGATGCTCCTTTCGGGGGCACCCTCCTCTTCCATATGAATTCATCAAATAACATCCCGACACATGAGGTTTATTACTACCGGTTCCAGTATAAGCTTTCCACTTCTTCGGGATGGAATGATTTTGATGAAAATATATCGGTACATTATGTGAAAAACAGACCAGGCCTTACACCTATATTCCCCACATTGAAACTCGGACCTTATGAGGTAAACAATATGCAATTATACCGTTTTAGGCCCCATGAGAGCGAACTTCCCTCCCTTGTTACCCTTGGTCCGCTGGAAACAGCGGAATGGCCGAAAACTGCCTTTCCCGGGGATGTCTACAGGGGACGATTAAGCACGGCTGTCAAAAATCTGCCCCCGGGGAAATATGATATACGTATAGAAATTTACGATGAAACCGGAGCAATAAGAACAGTCCCGGGAACATTCTTTGATATGATTGTTCCCACCGGCACGGCCTCAGACGGCACAATCCTCACCGACCCGGCCGGCCCGACACAAATTATTGATGAGGGTTTTCAATTCCCTGTACATATCGATAACAGAAAATGCGGCGCAGATATCGATCCTCCCTTTATCCTTGGAGGAGGTACAACCGATCCCTGCGGTTTCCTGCGTTATCTTCCCCCATCCGAACCGGTAAATATAAGCTGGAACGCTTCTCACCCCGGGGGATTCGGTGTATTTCGTCTGAACATTGTAAAGGCAGCGGATTCTGTCGGGACAATACCTCTTATAGGCGGTACGGTCCCCTTTATCTCGATACCGATAAAGACCGAAGTGAGCATTGTTGATCCCGATATTCATGGAACCGGGAGCGGAGATTTTAATTTTATTACCACCACCGAGGGATTGCTGGATGGATGTCTTGAAGCGGCCTTTGCCATCGACCTGGATGTCTATGCAAAAGCAACAACCGGGAACGGCCAGCGGATCGTCTATTATGATGCTTATGATCTCCGGGCATTCGCATTAGCTCCATGGTAGACTTACATTATGTGATGAGAGAATCATCACTTTAAAATAGGTTTTGATATTCGAAATAAAACCGGTGTTGCGTACAAACAGCACCGGTTTTTTATTTTCTGAAAATTACCTGCAAGAAATTTTTAGTTTTACTACCATTTATAATGTATTTGAAATCAGGTAATTATATGATAATTTGTGAACCTTATAATGATGATATGTGTTCATTTTCGAATTCCGCGTATATTTTCTCTTAAGGATAAGACATATGCAGATAATGTACATGATGCATCATGAACTCAGTCATTACCCGTACTCACAAAGGCATTAAAAGGTTTAAAAATAAATTCGGATAACATAAAAAGAATTTCGGTTATAAAATCCTTTGGAAATAAAAAGCGGTATTTTTTCCGAATTTATCGGCATAAAAAATTTACACAATTGTCGTAAATGAAGTATACTGTCAATACCATGAGCTTGAAAAATATTAAGAATGCACAGGAACATGATGATAACCTTGAGTTTGAAAAGGAAATCATAGAAGAATTAATTGATACGGATATAATAGAAGAAGAAGCAATATCTTCGACCAAAGGAATTTCACTCAATAAAAAAAAGGCTTTATGTCATAGGGCAAAAGAATCCAATCTTTCCGTAAAACAACAATATGAATTCATAGCCGGTGTGGAACTGGACTTGTTAAGAGATAAAGATAACCGTTTGGGAATAGAAGAACTTTTTAATGTCTATTGCACAAAAGGAAGCAGGTATTGGCTGAATCCTTTACACGATATTTCCAGGATTGATGATATTTTACTGAAGTTTGCGGGAAAAGGGAAAATACGAATAACAATCCTGAGACAATTGGTTGAACTTTTAATCGATCTTGGAAATGAAGGTATTAATCCCACTGCATTTTTAAAGTATGTTATAGTATCAAGGCTGCAGGGAGATAATAATTTTAGAAAATGGCAGGACAATCACTTTATGGCCTTCCGGCTTATCTCTCATATTCTTAAGGATATGGGGGAGAAATCTCCGTTTGATAGAGAAGTTTTGGGAAATAAAATTAACCGGTTAACAAAGGATATCGTGCTTGTGAAGTATGCGGGGAAACCCCTGTCCCGGTTCCCCGAACATCAACTCTCGGATAAGTCATTGAATAAGCGTTATATGGAAGCATGGGGAAAATTAAACCTTGACAATTCCTTTACAATCCTTTTTTTAAAGACCAATATTCTCCATTTCATGTATGTTATGTCCGGTAAAATAGATTATCAGCAGTTAATTACAATAATTGAACATCTGCCGGAGATCGAAGAGGGTTTCAGTATTAATTTTCCGGATAATTATTTTTCACTTGATATCTCAAAGATCGATATGAATCTTTACAATTATGATATCCATTCTTCACTTGAGTCCCGCAGACAAAAGGGATATAAGAAATATGATTTTGTACTAGAAATAAAGGCCTATCTTAAAATTATTCTTGCCCTCCTTAATACCCAATCCGGTATTTATTTATGCGGCTATTTTGCGCGAAAACTTACGACGGCAAAAGATCCGGAA
>JAFGRV010000099.1 GCA_016934975.1 Spirochaetales bacterium
AAAGAAAAAATATAGATTATTAGCTAAATATTTTCATCCTGATGTTAATAAGAATGATCATATGGCAAAGAAATTATTTCAATTAATTAATCAGGCATGGAATAGATACATAAAACAATAAAATAAAGAGATGATCTTATCATGTAAAGTTATTTCTTGCAAAAAAAATGTATGCTAAAATATAAACGTATATATAACATAATTCTATATTCACTAAATTAGTTTTTTAAATATATTTTAAGTTATTAACTTATTAGCATGTAAACCTGAGCGCATCATACAACTGTTATCCACTAGAGCGTTGCATTCTCTGTTATTTTCAGGGTAAAATAGAATTCTGTATACAAATAAACTTTTTTGGTAGAGAGAATTGCTCACAAGGCTCATAGTGCGTATAAAATCCAAAACACCGGAGTAACAATATGAATGATGAGTATAGTATTCCCGCGGATGAAGCAAAATCGACAATTGTCGTAAAAAACTCGAAATTTACCGGGAGGGCCGGATTTACCCCATCGGTGGAAAAAGCAAAAGAATTTCTTCAAAAAGTAAAACAGGAAGAGTCCGGATATTCTCATGCTGTGTACGCCTACTGTATCGGTTCCGGGAACACCGTCACCTATGGGATGAGTGACGGGGGGGAGCCCTCCGGTACGGCAGGCCGGCCGGTTCTGGAAGTAGTAAAAGGAAGCTCCATCGGTGATATAACATTAGTCGTAATACGGTATTTCGGGGGGACGAAACTCGGCACAGGGGGTCTTGTAAGAGCATATACCCAATCCGCGCAAAAAACCCTGGAAGGACTAAAAACAATACGGAAAATAGCGAAACTTTGTTTCGAAGTTACTTTTGCTTATGAACATTACCGTGCTGTCGAGATCGCTCTGCCTCTGTACGAGGCTCACATTACAGAGAAGAATTTTACAACAGATGTCTGCTGCAAAGTGATACTACCGGAAAAACATTATTCTGATTTTGTTAAAAAATTAGAAGATATTACCGCGGGGAAAATACTCATAAAGAACGAGTAGGAAATGATAGCCTTTGTTTGCCCCGGTTCGCCAGGCAAACAAAAAAAAGGGCTGCCTTTTAAGACAGCCCTTTTTTTACGTTACGCGTTTCTATTGCTGTTCCTGTTTTTTCTGCATTTTTTCGATAAAGGGTTTCGCCGCTTTCAGATATTTATCCTGTTTGCTTGGCGGACCGATTGTTATAGTAAGATTCAAACCGAAATCAACACCAAACCTCCTGCTGTTTCCCATTGAGAAGGAAGATGTTGCACCAATTGAAAACATCTTGTTATAATCATATTTATACTCGAATTTAAGATTATATTCCGATGTATTGTTTGTCGCATCCCGTGTCACGGAAAAGGTATTTGAATAACTCAGGTTATCGTTACGGAGGGTGGCGCCCAGACTAATTTTATTGGTATCCTTTTGTAAATTATGCTCAAAACCCAGACTATACTCACTCCCGGGAAAGCCGGCCTCATCAAGCTTTAATTTCAAAGTAGTTGATACGGATTCCGGTGCAACTAAAGCAGGGTTCTCTTCCTCAGCACCATCTAAGGCGGGGGAATTCAGTGTAAATTGTGAATCCAGTTTTAATCTCGGGGTTTCCAATTCCAGTTTTTGTGTTGTCACTTCGGTTCCGAACCCAATGCTTAATTTAGGAAAGTTCAGTTTTAATTGGGGTGGTTCGAGTTGTGTTTCCACGGTTTTTTTATCGTTCAGTCCGGTGGGATCTGTAAAGCTTAAAGGATTGTTGGAACAGTAAACATACCAGTTGCTGCCATCCTGAATCGGATCAACATTTATGAACCGCCCGAGGGCAGCATCATAATAACGGGCGTTAAAATAGTAGAGACCGGCTTCCGTGTCAAGTTCTTTTCCACCGTATGAGTATTTTGCCATGTCCCCGGTATCGTTCCCGTCGTTATCGAGACGTTTCAGTTGTTCTCCGAAAGCACGGTAGGTGTATTTTACCACAATACGTGCGTTTTCATCGGTGACACATTTTGTGGAGTTCAGATGGTCCAGGTGATAATAATTATTTTCCGTTTCCACGGTGCTGTCAACCAGGGATGTTTTTGTTATGCGTCCGGCGAGCAAGTCACCGGAGAGAACATACCGGTTTTCCTTTTGCATGTATTCCGTTTCCGTTATTGCCGGGATTTCAATATCCATGGCTACGGCTATTTTCCCGTGACGCAGATATATAGTAGCAGAACCGTCATATGATTTTTTTATGCACCTGTTTCCCGCATTATCATAATAAAAGGAGGTTGTTTCAGGAGTACCATTCCGGGTTTTTGTAATTGATGTAAGCCTGTTGCTGACATCATAGGTAAAGAGGGATTCCAGCGGATCACCGTATTGTCCGTAGGTGGTGCACTTTGTGATATTGCCATTGGCATCGTATACATACGATGCCAGGAGGGTCGTATTAAACGAATCTTTTACTTTTTTCTTTATTGATACCAGCCGGTTCCTCGCCCCGTAATTATAAATGTATTCATCCCCGTTTTGTACAAGCCGTATTCTATTACCGTTTTTATCGTATTCGAATTTTTCTTCATCATAAAGTGATTCTTTATTAATAATTGCAAAAATAAAATCCACTCCATTAATCCGGTTGTCGGTATTGAGATCCCCTCCCGGAATATATTCATATGTATTGCCTTCGATATCTGCCGCGGGCATTGTAAGAAATGCTCCGAAAGAATCGTCTATCAGTTTCAGTGGATCCCGGTCGTTCTCACTTATCCCGGGTTTAAGTATTTTTGCACCTGTAAGACGGTTAAAAGAATCATAGCCGTATTCATCGTCATTGATAGCGCAAATATTTCCCACCCCGTTCACGGTAAATCGCAAATCATCTATAACCGTCGAACCATTTCCTTCGGTTACGGATATACGGGATATCCGTTTTCTGTTATCAAACTCCCAGTTCTGGGTTGTTCCGTTTGCGTAGCTCATTTCCTTTACCTTACCGGAAGGTGTATATTCCATATTCTGAACAAAAGGAGAGTCTGTTGCTATGGTTTTTAGACGTGCAAGAGTGTCATAGGTGTAGGTATGAATGCCGGCATCGGGATATGTCATCCGGGTTACCATGTCTGCATTATTATAGGTATAAGAAAAAGTGAATACCCCGGTCGTATCAAAACGGTCTACCGGTTCTTCAATTTTCCGGTCCAGTTGAATAACACGGTTTAATACATCGTAACCGTAATGTTCGATCATTGTCCCGTTTGTAATACGTCTTTCGTTCCCGGATATGTCATGAACAATAGAGACGGAATAGGAGGGAATGGAATCTGCAAAGTCCTGTGGGCTGTTATAATGAGTTTCGAGGGTTAAGAGGTCCCGTTCATCATATGAATAATCTATAATTTGTCCTTTTCTGTCTGTTTTTGTTGTCATACGGCCTTTCGTGTCATACGTATAGATATCTTTTGTAAAAGGACTGTCCGTACCAGCATCATAATAGCGCTGTTCTTTTATCAGGTTCCGTTCATCATATTTAAATTCCGTGACGATTCCCGAAGGATCGATAAACCGGATTTTACGGTTTAATTCATCGTAACTATACGTATAGATAAGTCCATCCGAAGGATTCATGGCCGAATCTTTATATTGAATCAATTTCAGGAGATTTTCGTTCCAGTCATAGATTTCTTTTACCGCCCTGCCTTCTTCATCAAGAATATAAACGGCATTTTCGTAATTGTCATATGTATATTGCTTTATTTTCGGAAGACCCCCTGCATCTGTTACCGGGTAGTGAACTTCCTTTTTTCTATTGAGATCATCGTAATAGACGATCCATGTTTTATCATGTTTTTGTACAATGGTATTGTGAACGGTTTTCTCCGTAAATGTTCCACCGGCATCCGGATCGGTTAATGCGACCATCCTTCCAAGGGAATCGTAGGTCCGTACGGTTTGTGCATACGGGGAAAGGTTCGGATCCGTTATATCTTCTTCATCAAAACTCCCCAGTACTTCATATTTGATTTCCAGTAATCTATTTCCCAATCCGTCGTTTTGAACCGCTGTTACCTGCTTTGCTCCGGTGTTTATGTCCGTGTCTATGACCGTGTGGACAAAATCATTTTGATAATCGCTGTATATCCGGACCCCGGGATTATTTTGTCTGCTTTCACAAAATAAATCAAAATGGGTGGAATAGGCTTTGAAGTCTTTTATTCCCGTACTGATAAACTCACTGATAAAATCCGTATAATCACCGGTCTCGGGTTTTACGATCCTTTGTTCCAGTCCGTTTTCATCATAATACCTGCCGATGGCATATCCCGCGGCATTTACTTCATACCAGATGGTCCCGTCCGTATTGTATACAAACCACTTAATCGCCTGCCGTACTTCCTCTACATCCGGTTCATCTATCCAGAAGTGAGTATCGGAAGAACTCCAGTCCTTTATTGTCACATCCTGGTAGGTACATACCGGGAAGCTGTTGGTGTCGTCATACGCTGTAAATACGGTGATCCCATTGGCATCCGTGTTTTCGATGACATTTCCATACGGATCATATACATAATGATTTATGGTGGTAAGAACTTTGGTTCCCCCACCGTTTTTTAAAAGCAGAATTTCGTCGGTGACAAGACCCCGGTCATTGATTTTATAGCTGGTCTTATATTCTTCCTTTGTTCCGGCATTCGTTACTTTCCGGGTAATGACACTGGGGATGCTGAATTCTTCATGATACTGAATACTTGTTTCCCCGCCGATTTTGTCTTTTTTATAGGTGAGATTTCCTTTTGTGTCGTAATCAAAGATCTCATCACAGACAAACCTGACATTTCCCTGCATATTATTCTTGTAATCACGGGAAGCGGTCATGGTCCTGTTTGAATCATATTCGTAATTGGTCCGTATTGTGGAGCCGTCCTCTGTTTCCGTGAGCCGGGAGGTGAGAACATGCAGAAAGCCCGGTGAAGTATCCAGGGAATAGGTGTAAGTATCTGTTCTGTTTCCGGAATTAATAATTGTCTGATATTGATTATAATTCCCGTTTTCTCCTTCATCATAATAGAAGTATTTTTTTTCATGCTTAAGGACGCTTTCCGTAGTTCCGTTTTTCCGTGTCAGCATATACCGCCGCGAAAGTTTATAGGTATCCATATATCCGGCATAAAAGTCTTTACGATGGGGATCGTTCCCGGGATTATCATATTCATAGCATTGTTTGCTTTTATACGCGAGATCCGGAGATTCGCCGTAATGTTCATATGCCGCGGTTATCAAAGCATAAATATTTTCCTTTGGCCAGAGTCTGATGGAATCGTAGGTAAAAGATGCCGCACCGGATGTATAATCATACCGTGTTTCCGTTCCTATGCGGGTGTTCACAGGGTTCCGGACCGATGTAAGCAGAAAAGGAGTCCGGTAGCCGGGTATCTCACTTTGATAGGTTGTCCAATCCTCTTCCGGGAACAAGGTTTCGGCATTTTCATATCCATAGGAAATACTCCGGGATTCCGTCTGCCAGACGGGGATTCCGCTTCCGCCGATGACTCCTTTTTCCACTTCCCAGGAAATATCCGAAAGGTTTCCTTCGGCGGTATAGGCAAAGGTAATTTCTCTTCCTATGGTATCCACAACCAGGGCAAGTCGTTCTCCCGAACCGGGATCATCATCATAAAAATACCAGATCCTGTTGTGACAAACGTCTTCCTGCATCATGAGTTTTCCGGTGGAGGTAAACCAGTACGTTTCTTTGGATTTTAATATCAGCACATAATAACTCGACAGGGCCGCTTCCGTATCACGCCCCAAACCGGCGAGAGTAAGACCGTACTCATTGTCGTCGAACATTCCATAGTTTATTTCATCGCTTTTATGAATCCGTTTGTCCAGGAGGTCATAACCGGCAAGATTCGACCGGTCGTCCCTGTCGCTCTCGATCCCCGTTCTGTCGATTTCATAGACCCCGGTGTTAAAAAACAGGCTTAAGGTCGTATAGGAGGCATCGGTGTTTTCCAGAATAAAAGGAACGGATGATGTCCACCCCACACCCATATGCACCTGTTTGTCGATGGTATTTGAGTTCAATTTGTTCGTCGTTTCAAAATACATATTAAACACATTTGCCAGGCCCGAAGACCATATACGTTCAAATGTGAAATTGTATCCGCCCCTCCCGGGGAGAGCAATATCCACAGCCCTGACAGCTATATCCCCGGTCTGGGGATTAAAATCCCCTTCTTTTGCATTAAAAGGGAGGTTCATATGAGAATTATACCTGGTATCCCCCGCGTCCTGTGCAGCAATGCTCCATGATGTAAAAAGTAAGACAACTAATAGTAATATGCAATATATTTTTATCTTGTTCATGGGATCCTCCTCCTTTATTTAACTTTTTTAAAATCGAGCTTGGCCTTGTCAGTAGATTCATAATAATCCATGCCGGCTCGTTTTGCCATAATCCTTACTGTTGCGTGACGCGCCTTTGTCTGCGCTTCTTCCTGAGAATAATCTTTTTTGTACATATAGTAGAGTGTATATTTGAATTCCATTGATTTAAATTGTTCATGAATTTCATCGGGTGTATTATTTGCAAAATAGCTGTCAAATTTACTTTTATCCGAAACAACCAGAGCATATCGTTTTGAATCCGTTTCGACGAAATTAATGAAGGAATCGCGCTCTTTGAAATAAATAAAATCATTACTGCTAAAAGATAAATCTTTGGAATTTTTATCATTCGGATGAGTATGATATGTTCCTCTTGAGAAAGCATCTTCTACACATTTACAGCTTATTTTCTTATCAGCTTCACTGGAATTTTCAGGTCCGGAAAAAAGAATCTTTCCTCTGAAGGACGACAGGTACGTATCTTCCCGTGGTCCTCCGATTATTTCACCGCAATATTCCCATTTGTTTTTCCTGGTGAGGTTCCAGGCTTTATCCGAGGTAGAATCCAATTCCCGTGCATAAAATTCAACTAATTTTTCACTTAAACCCGTGGGATCAACCATATTTAAAGGATTGTTACTCACATAGACATACCAGTTCGTTCCGTCCTGAACAGGATCCACATTAATGAACCTTCCGGTGGTTGCATCATAGTAGCGCGCATTGAAATAATACAGATTATTCTCTTCGTCGAGTTCCTTCCCGCCATATGAATATTTCGCATTGTCATCTGTATCATTTCCTTCCTTGTCCATCCGTTTCAATTGTTCGCCGAATGCCCGGTAAATATATTTTACAACAATCTCTCCATTCTCATCTGTCACACTTTTTGTCGAGTTCAAATGATCGAGATGGTAAAAGCTGGTTTCCACTTCTTCCGTATCATCGGAAAGAATAGTCTTTGTAATACGTCCGGCGAGCAAGTCCCCGGAGAGAACATAGCGGTTTTGTTTTTGTTTATATTCCGTTTCCGCCGGAAGTGGAATCTCAATATCCATGGCAACAGCGATCTGTCCGTGCCGGAGATACACGGTAGTGCTTCCGGTATCTGTTTTTTTAATAAGTCTGTTTCCGGCATTATCATAGAGATACGTTGTTGTTACGGGAATTCCCCGGGATTCATCTATCGTCGAGACAAGTCTGTTTAAAACATCATATTCGAATAATTCGTCCCTCGGATCTCCGAATTCATCAAAGGTTGTGCGTTTTGTAATATTTCCATTTTCATCATATTCGTAGGTGATCAAGGTTTTATAGTTATATGAGTCAATTGTTTTTTTCCTTATTTTCAGCAGCCGGTTTCGTACACCATATTCATATTTGTATTCATCACCGTTTTGTAAAAGCCTGACCCTGTTTCCGTTATTGTCATATTCAAAAACCTCGTTATCATAGAGATCTTCTTTTTCAATAAGGGACAGAATATAATCCACCCCGTTTATCCGGTTATCAAGATTAAGGTCTGCCCCGGCGATGTACCCGTATTCATTTCCCCCGGTATCGTAAGACGGAAAATCCGGAAAAGAACCGAAGGAATCGTCGATAAGTTTTACAGGATCCCGTCCGTCTTCATCAATCCAGGTCTTCATAATTTTCGCACCCGTGAGTCTGTTAAAGGTATCATAGGTGTATTCGTTATCATTTATGGATACAATATTCCCGATACCGTTTACAGTATAACGCAAGTCATCTATCACATCCGCTCCGCTCATACCGGAGACAAGAATGTGTGAGATCCTTTTCCTGTTGTCAAATTTCCATTCCTGTGTAATGCCGTTTGTATAATCCATTTTCGTTACCGTTCCCGCGGGGGAGTATTCCATACCGGTGACAAAAGGAGACCCGGTTGAAATCGTCTTTAACCGTGCAAGAGAATTATAGGTATACGAATGAACACTTCCGTCAGGATAGATCATCTCTTTTATCAAGTCCATGTCATTGTATGTATAGGAAAACTGAAATACTTGTGAGATGTCAAAACGGTCGAGAGGCTCCTCTATCTTTCTGTCCAGTCCGATTATCCGGTTTCGTGAATCGTATGTATAATATTCAATTATAGTCCCGTTATTGACCAGTATCTCGTTTCCTGCCGAATCATACACAAGAAAGACATCATAGCATGATATTCCATCATCCTGGTCGGCTGCGCTTTTATAATGTTTTGCATGGATGAGACGATCCCGCTGGTCATAGGTAAAGGTTATAATTTGTCCTTTTCTATCTGTTTTTTGAACAGGTAATCCTTTATCATTATATACGAATCTGTCACTATGACCCGGACCGGCAGCATCAGCATCAAAATATGTTTCCTTCATTAAAAGGTCCCGCTCATCATATTGATAGTCCGTAACAATCCCTTCCGGATCAATAAAGCGTATTTTCCGGTTTAATTCATCATAGATATAGTGGTGCACAAGAGCATCCGGGAGGTTCATAAGTGAATCTTTATATTGAATTAATTCGACGAGATTACCGTTCCAGTCCTGCCGTTCTTTTGTCGCCCTGTTTTCTTCGTCCAGGATAAAAACCGCGTTTTCGTAATTATCATAGACATACTGCTTTATCTTCGGAAGTCCATTATCGGTTGTTACAGGATAGTGAACTTCTTTTTTTCTGTTCAAATCATCATAGTAAACAATCCATGTTTTATCATGTTTTTGGACTACCGTGTTATGAACCATTTTCTCCGTGAATGCCTCTTTCGCATCCGGATCGGTAAGTGCAATCATTCTTCCTAAGGAATCATAGGTAGAAATTTTTACCGAGTGTTGTTGTAAATTTACATCAGTAATATCCGATTCAATAAAACTTCCGAGGACTTCATATTCTATTTCCCGAACCGGGTTCCCGATCCCGTCTTTTTGTATTGCATTTACTTTTTTGGTTCCTTCTGTAATATCAATATCCGTTACTGTATGGATAAAGTCTCCTTGATAATCCGGATATATCCGGACTCCCGGATTTCCTTTCCTGCCTGCACAGAAATCGGTAAAGTGGACGGCATTTGTTCTTAAATCGGTTATGCCGGCGGTTATAAAATCCGTGTAGTCATTTTCATCCGGCTTCACACTCATTATTTCGAATCCGTTTTCATCATAGTAATGACCAAACCCGTATCCTCTGCTATTTATCTCCATCCACAGGGTTCCGTCAGTATTGTACATAGTGTAGTTTTTTACCTGCCGTATTTCTTCCACATCCGGGGGGACTATCCAGTAATCACCGGTTTTTGTACTCCAGTCTTCAAATGTCACGTCCCGCACATTGCATACGGGAAAGCAGCCTTGAATATCGTAAGTCGTATGTATTTCATTTCCATGAGGATCTGTTGTGGCTGTGATATTTCCATAGGAATCATAGGTATATGATATAAGTGTCAGCAGTCTTCCGGTTCCCGTCTCACCGGTGAACAAAATAATTTCATCTGTGACAAGACCCCGTTCATCGATTTTATAGCTGGTTTTATATTCTTTTTTATTTCCTTCGACCGTCACATACCGTGTTATAACACTGGGTATACTGAACTTTTCATGATACTGGATACTCTGCTCCGCACCGATTTTGTCACGTTGATAGGTCAGGTTCCCTTTTTCATCATAATCATACGCTTCATCAAAGATAAACCGGACATTACCCTTCAGGTTATTCCTGTATTCCCTCACCCCGGTTTTTGTTCGTTTCGAATCATACTCGTAGTTCCTGCGTGCAACACTCCCATCTACTGTTTCGGTTACCAGCGATACAAGGACATTGTAAAACCCCGGGGCAGTATCCAGGGAATAGGTGTAGGTTTCGGTTTTATTTCCGGTCTGTACAATTGTCTGATACTTGCCGAAATTGCCGTTTTCTCCATCATCAAAATACCGGTATTTTGTTTCAAGCATTTCTCTTCCGGCAATCCCGTTATTCTGACGCGTCACAATGTACTGTCGGCTTATCTTATAGGTATCCATATAACCGGAATAAAAGTCCTTGCGGTGAGGGTCGTTTTCGGGATTGTCGTATTCCATGACACGTTTATTTTTAAAGCATGGTGCACCGTCCTCCGAGTAGTGGGTATACACCGCCGTGAGCATGGCATAGAGGTTCTGTTTCTGCCATGCCCGGAGGGAATCAAAGGTAAACCATGCATATCCGGAACTATATTCATATCGTGTTTCCGTACCGATTCTTGTATTCACCGGATCTTTTACCGATGTAAGGAGATAGGTTTCGGCATAATCAATGATATCTGCCGCAAAAGCGGCCCAGTCGTATTCACTAAAGTATTGTTCCACACTTTCATAGGTATACGAAATACTGCGGGTTTCAAAATCCCATATAAGGTCCCCGTTTCCGTCAATGCTTCCTTTTTCAATCTCCCAGGTTATGGTACCGACATTCCCCTCCGGGGTATAGGCAAAATCGATCTGCCGCCCGATCGTGTCGATAACAAAGGAAAGCCGTGTGCCGAAAAGAGGGTCTTCCTCATAAAAATACCAGATCCTGTTGCCGCAGACATCTTCCTGCATCATGAGTTTTCCATCTGCCCGGAACCAGTATTTTTCCTGTGATTTTAAAATAAGCACATAACTGCTTTCGACACCTGCTTCACCGTCCATTCCGAGGCTTATGAGAGTGAGTCCGAGATCATTATCATCAAACATTCCATAATTTCTTTCAGTACTTTTTTGGATCCGTTTGTCCAGCAGATCATAGCCGGTTAAATTGGACCGGTCATCCCGGTCGCTTTCGATTCCTGTTCTGTCGATTTCATAGACCCCGGTATCAAAAAAGAGGTTTAAGGTTGTATGGGAACCATCGGTGTTTTCCAGGATAAATGGAAGAGATGATGACCACCCTGCTCCCATACGCACCTGTCTGTCGATGGTGTTTGAGTTTAATTTGTTCCCGCCGTCATAATACATATTGAACACATTTGCCCTGTTTAACGACCATATGCGGTCAAAGGTGAAATTATATCCACCCCTCCCGGGCAGGGCTACATCCGTAGCCCTGATTGATATGTCTCCGGTTTGAGGATTGACATCACCCTCTTTTGCATTAAAAGGGAGGTTCATATGAGAATTATACCTGGTATCCCCTGCATCCTGGGCAGCGATATACCATGGTGACAATAGCAAGACAAGGAATAGTAGTGTATAAGATATTTTTATCTTGTTCATGTTATACTTCCTTATCTGAATGTTGCACCCGATCGTGCTTTGTCGAGATTGATATTCACGGTAATCGATTCCGCCTGAGTACCTTCATCTGTCATCCTGTAGACCATTAACGTGACCATCTGGGTTGTCTGGTTCGCATCATCAATAGATCTGCGGCAGATCACTCCGATATGAGCGTTCTGTGAACTGAAGGAATCATTATTTACCCTGTAATCGTCGCTGTAACCTGTGGAGTCTGATCCCTGGGACCAACCCAAACCACCGCCAATGGTTCCCAGACTCACTACATATTCGTTGCTGGTACCGAATTGATAACTCGCGTTTATATTCTGACTCGATCCGGAGGATTCTCTTTCTACTGTTCCTTCTATGGTTTGTCCGGAATAACTCGTTGAATCACCTTCTCCGGGGAAGAGCCATACCGAACGATCAAGGAGGAGTCCCCGTCCTTCGGATTCTTCTGCAGAGAGTATCAGTGTTCCGTCCATCACCTGTGCTTTTACCACGGGGCGTATCTTGTCTTCTTTAATGTCAATTTCCTTGTAGATCGTTTTTGTTTCTTCCTGGCCATTACTGCCGACACGCATGATTGTACAGGAAATTCTATAGGTTGTTTTCTGTGATGATACGGGGAAGGTATGACTGACAACCGCTCCATAACCGGGTTGTGTGGAATCCCCGAAAGTCCAGGTAGTGTTTGTCCATTTCAAATTGTTCCCCTTGGAACTTGATGCATTAAAAATAAAGGTATTGGGGTTGTCAGGTGCCCGGTCGTACCGGACGATAGGATTCATTTCATCCCCTTCTATGCTGATTGTTTCATACCCGGTAAAAGGAATACTTGACCCGTTAAAAAACATCTCTACAAGCACCGGATATCCCATGGCTTTTTCCTTCTGAATAAAAGCGTGTGAAATTGTGGCGCCTTTTAAGATAACAACACTTTCATGGCCATCGTAGATATACCAGGTGGTTTTATCCCAATCAATATTCATTCCTTCGGATTCAAGGACACTCAGTTCAAAGTAATTGTCGTAGCTGCCTGAAATCTTAAAGGTCGATATAACCGGATAAATCTTTTGTGCCTGGATGTCGACGGAACCGGTCACTGTTTCCGGTTTGCCGCCGTGACGGTAAAGGGTACATGTATAGGCTATCTCCATATTTTCCGCCGTTGCCTCAACATCAATCTGGATAACCGGACCTTTCCCCTGTATCTGCTGTGTTTCATATTGTGTTTGTCCGGGGATAGTGACCGTCCAGGTGGTTGCTTCCCAGTTAATATTCGGTCCTGTGGAGTTAAGTACGTCAAGAATGAGAATATTTCCATCCGTGGCTTTTTCGATTGTTTTGTTGATAAAAAGTTCCGCATCACCCAAGTCTTCGCTTGAAATACTGATGAACTTTGTTACGGAAACAGGATTGTCTCCATCCCGCCGTGACAATGTCAGGACAACGGGAAGTATGGCATCGCTTCCGATGTTACTCATGGTATAGATTGCCGTGGGGCCGTATTGCGTCGGATCTTCTCCGTATGCACCAACCCCGGCGATATTCCATTGTGCTTTGGTAAAATCAATATTGTTTCCCGTTGATTTTGTACAATCAAGCAGGAGTTTTGCGGTAACGGTGTTTCCGTCTTCCGTGAGGCGCAGGATCTGATGTTCGATAACCGGTTCAATGGGGGTCGGACTTACGGAAATTATTTTGGATGTAGTTTCAGTCATATGGCTGTTTCTGCATGGGACGGTGAGGGTAATGGAATAAATTGTTTCGATATTTGTCTGGCTGAACTCCCTTGCAAATGAACTGACACTGTTCCGCTGGTCGATGACCGCTCCGTCTCTGTATACGGTCCATTGTGCGCCTGTCCAGTCGATATTCCCGATGGAATTCTCCCCGCTGAAATAAATGAGCCGGGGATTATCTTTATCAGGTTCTTCGGTAATAATCGGACGGACATCCTTGAGATCAAGATCAATTGTCGTTGTTTTGATAAGGACGTCTGTTGTCTGCTGATCATTTACCGGTATTCTCGAAATATAGAGAGTGACATTAATTTTGTTTGAAAATCCCGTTAAGTCCACATTTGCCACGGGACCCTGTCGTACGATTTCCTGCTGATTCCCGGATCCTGTAATCACCCACCTGGTTTCGGACCAGTTAATTTTTCTGCCTTTGGAGCTTTCCGCACTCAGTTCAATCGCACTTGAATCTTCCGCAAGTACATATTCGATAACAGGACGTATGTCGCTTTTTATCTCAACCATTACAGGTCGTGATATTTCATCATGTTCTCCCGCGAGGTCCGTTGCAATCAGGGATATGCTCTTGGTTCCGCTGGTTCCGAACTCGTAATCATAATCCTGGCTTTCTCCTGCCGGGAATAATGTATTGTCTATCTTCCAGCTGAAACCCCAGCGGTCGTCTTCGTCCGCTTTCCATGCATGAAGCCGTGCAAGATAAGGATTTTCCTCGTCTATGGTAATGGTCGGCCGCGCGGCAACAACAGGCATTTTAACCGTTCGCCACTGGCTTGCGGTAACAATTTCGCCGAGTTCTTTTACAAAAACCCGTACCGTGTATTCATCGTTCATTCGCAGACCCTGCAACAAGGCGCTGTCCTGAGTGGATACTTTTTTATAATCCGGTTCGCTCTGACTGGAATGGCGGAACTCCACATAGTAGAAAATGTCATTGGTCGTATAACGATCCCACTTCAGTTGAATGCAGTTGCCGTCGACATTTTCCGCCGTAAAGTTGGTTACGGTATTTTTCATACCCGCCATCCGCCGGATATTTTTAAGGATGTTGATGTCTTCAAAAATGAATCCGTCGTGGTCTTCAAGTTTGATATTATCGTGGTTCTGTTCATTTGTAAAATCGAACTTCTTTGCCTGCTGTGTATAACCGTCGGATGTTTCAAGGAACAATTGGGTTCCGTCTCCCGTAAAGCAGGGATAGTCCCCTTCGATTATTTCGCTTTCCGTTGCGCTTATATATTCCTTGCTTATTTCAATAGCCGTATCATCCGGGTTTCCTCCGGTTTCACCTGTGTAAATATTGAACAACAGGAGATTGTCCGGGTTCGGACGTGAGAGATAAATATTATAGACGGCTTTATGAAAATCCCTGTCCGATACAAAAGCGATTTTCGATTCGATGTCCCAGTCGCTTGTTTCGATTTCATCGGGAAATACCGCGTTCCAGACCGGGTAAGAATCCCGTGCATTATTATCGGTGACTACCATTCTCATGGTCGTCTTCGTATCATAGATTTCAATATCTTCGTCACCGTCATAATCGGTAGTGAATACAACATAACGGTCGTCCGGTGAGAAGTACGGAAACCGCGCGTTTTCCGGGGTATCCCCGACAGTCACATCAAGTTCCCGGATGTCCCCGGTTTTAATCGTGTAAATATAAATCTGCCAGTTTTTATCCCTGCCTTTTGCGGAGAAGATAATCCTGTCGCCGTTGGAGCTGAATGTGGGACGTTCGATGGAATGGCCTGCAAGATATCCAAGATCCAGGATACGCAAGGTCCCGGATTCAATATCATACAAGTAGAGGTAATCATAACCGTAGGGTTGTTCTTCCGGTACATCGGGATCACCGTGATACAGATAATACCTGGAGGTAAAGACCAGACTTGTCCCGTCGGGCGAGAGTGCCGGGTAATCCAGGGAGCCTTCGATTCTCGGAATACTGTCGGAGCTTAATACTTTTTTCAGGTCTGCTCCGGTGGGTTTGCTGGTATAGACTTCACCGTTCTTGATAAAGACCAGTTTGTTGTTTCGCACCCGTACCCTGAACTCTTCCCATTGGGGGAGACGTAATACGGCGAGTTTGTTGTCCGATCGGCTGAGAATAAAGGCATAGTAGTAAATCCGTTTATTTTCTTCCCGTGCAATAACTTCAATATCCGCAACATCATTAAAGAATGTGTCGGATACATAATTCGCATAATTCGGATCCAGATTATACCTGAGAGTTGTCACCAGTCCGAATCCCGAATCAAAGACCTGAATATCTTTTCTTCTGTTGTCAAAGACAAAGATCCTGTTCTGATGGGAAATAATATGACTCGGTTCGATAAACTCTTTTTCCCCGGTTCCGATGGAGGCATATTTTTCAAGGGCCCTGTATTTTTCACTAAGACGGAGAACTCTGCTGTTCTCGTAGTCCGCAATCAACAGCCCCATATCATCCGCTTCGATTCCCGGATTTATTCCCACAGGCAATGCATTCGGTACATTGGGAACAATATCCTCTTTTTCCGAAGGTATGATTTTATTATCCCGGATAGGTACTTTTGTAATATATGCTTCTTCAATAAAACTTATATAAAGTGTTTTGTTATCCAAACTGATATCCCGCACTTCCCCGGGAACAGTCATCATAATACGCATTTCATTATCATAGTTGCCGAACTCATTTGCCGTGAGCTGGTAAATGACCGCATGGTCCCGTCTGTTGTCTGCTACAATCAGCGTGTTTTCATCAATGGCACGCACCCGCACCGGTTTCTCCATATTCATAACGGAAAGATTTATGGAATCTTCGCTTTTAAAAGGCCATGGATCGAACTGTGGTATTGTGTAAATATCAAGATAATGAATCTGATCCTCTTTTCTTAATACGAAAAGCCGCTGGGTATTGAACCGTGAAGTGATTGCGGAGAGAGAGATAGGATTGTTCACAAGAGTAGGAGAAGCATCCTTGATTTTTTCATGAATCGTGAGTGTATCGGTAACCGAGAAGAAAACCCCGTCTGTTGTCACAACCCGTACCCGCGGTTTTATCAAGCCGATTGTCGAGTATGCATGTTTCCATGAGTGATCTTTTGAATACACAGATGCCGGATTGTCCACAAGATCGATGACATCGTAAATACCATCACCGTCAAAATCGCAGCTCCAGGATGAAATGTTCGGTACGTTCGCATGACAATCGATGGTGATTTCCGTGTCCGCGTTCTGTCCTTCCACAGCATGAGTGGAGAACGTAAGCTCAATGGGCATGATAATTTCATTTGCATCAAGCCGTAATTCCCGTTCAAAGGTATAGCCCGATTCAAGAACACAGACCATGTTCAATACCGTAGTCAGTTCCATGTCACGGGTTCCGGGGTTGATGAAAATATCTTCCACGAAGAAAGTCCTGTCTTCGTTAATGACCGCTTTTTTCCAGTTGGAATAATCGTTCGGTCCCTTATTTTTTGTCATAGGATCGGAAACATAGATAGTCATAAGTGAAGGAACCGTTTCAAGTATTTGTCCCACAAGAACAAAAGGTGAGTACCGTACGCTGTTTTTAAGGTTGGGATAAAGAATTTTTGTTAACGGATTCTCTATAACAATTGTACAATCGGTAAAATTGACCCTGTCATAGGCAGTAAGGAGTATCTCATTATCCCCGTCTTTTGTTAACAGGATGTCCCCGGTTTCAAAACTCCCCTCCCGGGTAAAATCGATACGGGTGTTGTTCACCGAAAGGGCCTGAAGATCGATATCCACAACCGCTTTATCCCCTTTAAGTTTTACCATAATGGGAATACCCGAAGGATCATAGGTAAAGATTTTTTCTATCTTCGTGATGTCGAAAATCGGCCGCTCCGTATCTACGGTAAAAGGCAGACTATAGGGCGGAGATTCGCAGTCATTATAATATGCTTTTACTGCAAAGGTATAATCCCCCTCTGCAAGATCGAACAACCGCAGGTCCCTCACTTTTTCATCCGGTGTGGTCCAGCCCTGTCCGTTAAAGTTATAACTGAATTCTATATTGTCGTTAAACTTGTTTTCCACTTCACCACGCCAGCTTAAGTATATATTGTTATGTGATATATGGCGGTCCACCCTGTTAGTAAAGATGACTTCCGGTATTTTTTCATCATTTCTGATGTCTATTTCCATGGACCGGACCACATCCTCTTTTGTGAATGTAAGGCGTATGGTGGAGTCGCCTTTGGGAATATTATAAATGGTAATAAAATCGCTGTATGTTCCCAGAGGAAGGGAAACATAAATGAATCCCGGATCATATTCCGATGGTGCGCTCAGTTTTCTTGCGGAGTTATTGTTCAGAATATACGCCGAAATTAAGATGTCATTGGTCATGGTGCCATTGTCAGGGATGTAATAATCGAAGGTATAACGCAATTCCGCGGAATTATCTTCGGTATCCATATAACAAAGCGAAAGATCGGCCATTTCCAGTTGTATGGTTTCATGTGATTCAGTATCAACTATGATCTCTTCGTTAGTTCCCGTCCATTTCAGGGTATTCTGATTCTGGAAAATACAGCTATCCAGGGTTCTTCCCTTGTATTCGAGGGAGACAACACAGTTATAGGTACCAAATTGGGGGAGCATATCATCATAGAAAAGAGAGATTTGTCCGTTTTGTAGTTTTACGGATCCCTGCCGTTCGATAGCTCCCGTTTCATCATCATCATCAGTGATGAGTGTTGCATGATAATTGACCAGCAGGTCTTCATCAAGACTGCTGAAATCAATAGTTCCGGCAGCAGGATCTTCCGGCTCCACGGCAACATCAAGCTTATACTCATATCCCTGGAGTGTGTTGGTTGTTCCGTGTTTTACCTTTTCCGCATGCAATTGCGCAACAGGTATGGTCGTGAGCAGCCCTGAACCAAGGTCATCAAAATCAAAAGGATCGGTACTTGCATTCAGCTGTTCATCACTCGTATAAAATGGTTTGTATACGAGGGTCAGTTTATTGGTCATATCTTCATTCTCAACGATGTATTCCATAAAGCGGGCACAGAGATATCCGGCATTATCGGGGGAATAATCTTCCCATTCAATATCCGCTGTCGTACCGTAACGTGTTCCCCGTATCCAGGTCTCCGGTTTCTGTGTAAGAAAATCACCGACTATGTACTGGCACATAACAGGATTGGATGTCGTATCACCCCTGTAGAGTCCGACGGCGATACCCGGATAAACAATATCATCCTTTTCAAAATGCTGATACGGATCAAACAGGAATTGGAGATCAATATTAAAAGGAAGGTCCCGTACGATGAAAGGCGTTTGCTTGACCAGGGCAAATGCAGGCTCCTTATCGATGTTGAACAGGAGGTAATCATTATAATGGTGCCCCCAATTGACGAATTCGGTTTTAAGGCGGTACCGTCCGCCGGAAAGATCACTCACATCAATGGGTTGTGTATCCGAAAAGGGTGTCACCTTGCCGGTATTTACTCCATTCACCGTTTCTAAAATATAGGAGATGGTGTCCGCATGATCCGATGCAGCAGGATCGTAGGAAAGGGTAATCTCTTCCGTCTCCGGATTAAAAGCAATTCGTACCGGATGATTCGGTTGAAAATCCGGTGTATTAAAAAGGTTGCTGATGTAAACGTGATCGATATATCCTTCCGCGAATTGTGTCCGTGCCAGATTACTCCCGAAATAGACATTATCAAGGTCCGTTACAGCACCGGTTATGGTCCCGGCATTTGGTATATTCCAGGAAGATGATTGTTCGATTGAATCAACGAGTTTATCGTCGATATAAAAATAGGTAAAGCACCGGTTGGTATCCCAGTCATAGGTAAAATGAATACGCTGCCATTTGTTCAGTACCTTTATAGTGCTTAAAAATTCCTTGGATATGGTATTACCTTTTTTAATCTGTGCATAAAAATAGGCTTCCGTTTCCCCTGAAGGAATTTTCGTCCCGATTTTTATATATTCCGAATCAAATAAAACCGTTTCATAATTAACCGTGCCAATATTGTTTGCATTTAAGGGCTTATACCAGAATGCAATTTTACCTTCGTATCCCCAGTAATAAAGAGTGGAAGCGCAGGTTTCCTGGACATCGGTTTTAAGAATATAATTTCCTTCATTAAAAATGATGTTTGTATCCACACTGAATCTCCCCGTGGTCTCAAAATACAGCACAACATCCTCGGGAGTAAGAAGCTTTTCATTATTATAAATAAAATGAAAATCCCCTTCTTTTAATATCATGGACTGTTCTTCCCCATTAATACGGAGAACTATTTTCGATTCTCCTGCTGTTTCGACGTCAACTACATGACCGGAAACAGAATACCACCTGTTTTTCCGTAGTCCGTAATTTCCTGTTTTATCTCCAAAGAAATATTTTGCAGGAAGTTCCGGGTCTGTGGGAGATATCTCGAGGGTTGTGCCGGTGAGTACGCGTGATACATTCCGTTCATCATAATTATCTGCCCCAAGAAACATGGGATAGGTGATGGTTTCAAGATAATTCTTTTGTGAAGAGCTTGCTTTGAGACTCCCCCCGCCGGAATTATAGAAAGCCCGTTGTTCTGTTGTATAAAAATCGGTCCCACCATTTGCCCGGAGTTCATAGGGCGCCGGACCGAAATCAGTGGTACTGCTGTTAAGATAATAATTTCTGCTGGCGTTTAATCCGGCGACTTCATTCAGCCGGGCAGTATATATCCGCTTGATATCATCATCTTTTAATGCGGCGTTTGCAAAACAGGGTTCTGCAATAGAATAAAAACCTGTATTCCTGTACTCCTCGGAACCAAAGTAATAGAGTTCACTTCCCTGTACCAATTCATTCAAAGCTGCTGCCGGGAGATTTGTTATTGAATTGGTTTTTACCCCGTTAATAAAGAGGTCTATACCTGAATCAGGTGAAAATCTTAAAGCGATAAGGTTCCAGGTATTCTTTCCCAGGCGCAGTGATTTTTCGGCTGTTGCAATAAGACTGCCCTTATTATACAACAGGATATCCGGATTATCATTGTTTTCCTTATATCGCAATTCAAGCAGATCGTTTTCATCTGCCGCATCTTTATAATAGAAGAATGTTTTCTCCACAGCACCGTAGATGGGTTTATTTTTTCCCGCACCTTCTTCATCACTCCGCAGCCACATGAGAATAGTTTTATTCTCCGTAGCGGGAGAATCAAATCCCGAAGCCTGAGTGTTTTGATTAAGGTCGGGGTATGAAAGCTCCATAGTACTGGGGTGGCTATAGTTTTGATTGTACACAATGGTCTGTGAGAAATCATCATTAGCAGGGGATGTGGTAAGTAATACATCGGTGAGGGGAACATCACTATTAATGTTCAGGGTCAAATCGTAATAAACATCATTTTGATCTATTGAAGCGGGAATAATGCTGAAGGGATCAAAGCTTGTAATGGATTCTGCCGCTTCCAGATACGCTGCCCGTAAAGGCACGGCGTTGATGACATAATAGTAATAATCATCCGCCTCAATTATAGCGGAATAACCGCTCGTATCGAGCAATTCCTTATCCCCGTGAACGATATCAATGAGATCTTCCTGATACTTACGACTCTTTACCTCGAGTTTGACTTTATTCGGGATCTCGTTTTTATTGCTAATATTGCTTTTGCTGATCTTGAACAACAGTTGGCGTTTATAGGTATCGTAATCATACCCGAAATAGGTAAGAGTGCCATCGATAAAGTTATTCATTTTATAGCTGTATACAGTTCCCTGGGTATGAAAATTCTGGTCTTTATCATGCACACTCACAATCAATTCGTTTTCCGCCCAGTTTGCAATTATGGAATTATGGACGAAGAGACCATTATCAAAAACCGGGTCAGGATCCGGTTCCTTTACTACCCGTAGAAATTCGAACAATCCGGATTCAATGGATTTTTTGAAAATGAAAAAATAATTGTTTAAACTGGAGACAATAAGATAACCGTTATGCAATTCCACTGTCTTGCCAAAATATGTATCAACATATTCTCCATTAATTTCAGGCTGCAAAATTCTCTGAAAATCCTTAAGCCTGTGAGTATCAATAAAACAAATTGTTACCTGTCCACAATATTCTCCTTCTTCATTTACAGCTTCGTGTCCATAGGCGACATAATTACCGTAAATTGATACTGAGTCATTATAAATATCATCTTCATCTACAAAGGTCCAGGTATCACACGCTGTCACCGGGGGTGATGCGGTTTCGTCGATTTTGTATAAACGGATATCCCCGGCACCACCCGGATTCCGGGTGACCGCATGGCTGCCATGAATATCCACAGCAAATCCCAATTGCCGGTGAGTCGATCCGGTAGGTTGTTCATCATAAAGCTTTTCCCACGAAGTACCGTTGCGTTTAAAAATATAAAACTCGCCGTTCCCCTCATTCAAATTGGGCTCACCGATCATCAGATAATTGCCGTACGGGTCAATGGACATGCTTGTATTTTCAACTTTCTTGTACGCTTCCGGCCGATCCCCTAAATTATAATGAATATAAAACGAATTTCTGAATGTCCATTCAGTATCCAGTTCATAAGTCTCATATAAAAGAAGATCGTTGGGATCATCCGCTTCATCATAGTAAGTCATGGCAGATACAACCAGGATATTTCCCACCATAGCGACGCTTGTTCCATATTCAAACCACCCCTCTGTGTTACAGCTTAATGTCTGGGTATGTTCCCAGGAACCATCTATCTGCCTCTGGTATATAAATACCCTTCCCCAATACCCATCAAACAGGTGTTCGCCTTGGGTATTTAAGGTTTTATTGTAATAAGGCGCACCCACGGCAAGGTAATCGCCGTTGGTTGCGATACTTTGACCGAAGTTAATGTCATAATCCCTTGTACTCGGCTGTATTATCTGCTGCCTGTCGATATTACGGATTAAATTATTACCATGTTCCGAAAGGATAGTTTTTATACCGGGTTGATTATTTAAATAGAATGGCGCGAATTTCGAATGGCCGGAAAAAATATTGTCCTGAAAATCATCGTCAATCCCCGCAGGATGACCTTCCTCGAACAAAGGAAGGGTAAGATTGTGTTTTTGCGTCTCCCAGTTATCAGGTTCATTATTATTTTCTATATTCGATACGGCATCGCTCATGGTTTGTTTGCCGGTAATATCTTCCACTTTTGCAGCCAGGGTATACGGAACATTCGTTCCGGGATTCAGTACGATGTTTCTCCAGGTAAGGCGGAGGTTTTCATAATCGAGAATCTTTATATCATCGGGAACCCGTTCAATAATGTCGTCCCCCTGGAAAAGAAATACTTTGGCATAATTCGCTTCTTTTACAAAAACCGAAAACTCTTCCACGGTGTTTGCACTTACTTCCAGTTTCTTTTCTTCCACCGTTACCACAGGGGCTTCCGAATCATAGAGAAAAGCGTATTGCTCGACAACCGCATCTTCACTATACGGATACTCCTGATACGTGATAAGGATTTCATTTTTTCCCTGCCTGGTCAAAGGTGATGATTCGAAATTATAGGTAAGGTTCTGGGTCTGTGCCGACAGCACCCATCCTCCGTCCACCGTGGAGCCGTTAAAGGTAATCGTCATCACCGTCGATTCATCTTTTGTCACTAACAGGGACGGCAGACTGAATGTATTGCCGTTTCCGTCATTCCCGTAGCAGATTGTGGAGAGATCTTCGGAAAAACGAATGTTTGTTTCTATCGCTTCATCGGGATTGTATACAAAAAGAGTGTCCGACATGCCAGGTTTTCCCTGCCGGGAAGAGGACATGAGAACCCTCGTATTACCCCCGGCATCGGTAGGATCGATAAACTCGCATTTCCAGCTTATTCTGTTGTTTCCCGGCTTTAATCCCGGTAATCCTTCCACACCCTCAAGTATATACAGTGGGAAGAGGGACTCGTCGTCGGGATCCTGTTTGATAAGCTTCCCTGTCACCGTATTGGTAAAATTACAGGTAAGAGATACAATCGTCGGAACAGGGATGTCCGTTCTGTTCATGCGAAAAGCGATGACGATAGTATCAACCGTATCATCGATGAGTGATACCGCAGGCTGAATCATGGGAGTCAGGTCGGGGATATAACGGGTGTTCTCGTAATTATTTTTTACTTTGATATCAACAACTTTCCGGAGTTCATTTACCCCGGGAATCCCCGTGGTGAGTTCCATCTGAAAAGTCTTATTAATTGTCTCGTCCATGGTAATATTCAGGGGAATGACAAATCTGTTTTCCAGCTCAAGAGCAAAATCCGAGACAGTCTTTTCCCCGGGAAATAAAAGCCCCTGGGTCATACTGCGCGCCTTTATGGAATCGGTTATATAATTTGTCTTCACATAACCGGTCAGTTCATAATAACGGTTAAAAATAAATCCCCCGGGAGTTTCTTTTTCATAGGCGTAGAGAATAATAGTATTTTCCTCGGTTGTATCTGCGATCGTTGTTTCCAAAGAAGGATTGATAACGATTTCCTGCTGATCGTCGGGAATATCATAATTAATGATCCGTACGATTTCTTTACGGAATCCATTCGGATTTTCCACAAAAAGAATCAGTTTCTGCTGCCCCGGGAAAAGGGTAACTGTTTCGATGTCGCTCTGGCCGAAGGTAAAGGCCGAATAATCCTGTTTCTCCGTGATTGTATATGAATATTCAGAGATAAAATTATCTATCAGGGCATTGTCATAGGTACGTGTCTGAAACACACCCCTTTCCAGTATCCGTTCCTCCTCTTCTTCAAAAGCAAGTCGCCGTAATTCATATCCCGCGTTCACACCATTCAGACCGAAGTACCGGCCCACGAGAGTCAATTCTTCATCGGTAACAGTGATGATCGTCTGGGAAGGAATAAGATCAAGATTAAACTCATTTATATGACAAAAAGAATCTACAACTTTTACCTTGAACTCCAGTACCGCTTTTTCATTCGCGCTGTTGCTGCATTCCAGTATGACCGGGACGGAATTGTCATCATCCAGATCCTCGCTGATAATCGGTATTTTCCTGTAAAAGGATCCGTCTCTTTCCAGGTTGATAGCCGTTCCCTGGATAAAAATCTCCTTTACAGTCCTGTCGTTCACATTCCCCCTGATCGGCAGAAAGAGTTCCGCGTCACCATTTCTGGCTACAAAGACAGGGATTTTTTTAAACACGCTAAAGTCATGGATCCCGGGACTCACATTTCCCGCCGGATTTATTGTTATGGAAAAAGAGATATAGACATCTTCCCGGAGGGGAGTAAAATCAACATAGACTCTTTCCTGCTGTATCGCCGAATCAAAATAATGAGATACTTTAAAAAGGTCATCTTCATAGGTAAGAAAATCATCCAAAGTGGTTTTTACCCCCTCAGGCAGATCGGTTTTCCCCGTAAAGGAATGGACCGTAAATCCGATTTCTATGGGACTGTTTTCCGTTATCCAGAGTGGATGAATGTCAAAAGCGAATCCGCTTATTCCTTTAATATCACGGTTTATATAATTAAAATCCGCATCTCCCGCAGTATTATATTGATAACTCATTCCCCAGAAGGTTTTATCCAGGTTCAATCCGGTATCGGTAAGTCCGTAATTGATAAAGGCATTTCCCTGCAATGTAGTAAAAAGTACATGATTATATTCTCCGATTGTTCCAGATATAATATTGATGGGTTCTGCCATCTCAAGGTTGAATCTGTTAAAAAAGAGTTGACCCTTTTGAATGTAATAATCTCCTGTCGGTGTCCTTCTGTACATGAAGGTAAAATAATCATTGGAAAAATTACACCACATATAGTCAATGGCGCCGTCAAAGTAATCGGCACCGGATATGACCACAGGGAGATGTGTATATTTATTGTTCTTATTACTCTTCATCACAACCTGAACTATTCCGGGAATTATATCATTCAGGATCACAAACGCGGAAAAATCACTCCCGGAATAACTGCCCCCGGCAATATGTGTTCCGAAGATACTTTCAATTTCTTCTTCGAGGACATACCCGATATCGGATCTATTGTAAAATTGTACTTCCCCGGACCGGGTCCTGAGTACGGCTGTTTGCGCATCCTGTGTAAGAATGAATTGCTTAATACTCACATTATTTGTAAAGGGAATCCGAATAAGATCCTTTTCCGCGATTGTTCGTGCGGAATCGGGATTTGTTACGGAACGGCGGATCGTATTTTCATCAAAGCTGTACAAATAAATATAATCATTTCCGTAGAAATATACCTTGTTGTTAATACATTCAATAAATTGTATATAGAGTAAATCCACGGGAAGTTCCATAGAATAGATTGTGTCATCTTCCAGAATATACATACAAGGGTCATCATTTGAATAGAGGTGAGTTGCGCCGATCAAGAGCCCCATTCTCGTATAACAAAGATCATACCCTACGGTGTCCCACCATTTGTAAATCTGCCGCCAGTCTTCATCATCCGGTCCTTTCTCATACAGAACCATGCCGTTATGGAGTGGTGTCTCCGCATTCTGGAGCAAATAGAGCGTACCGTCCGGAGCTTCCGCGACATCAACAATACTTTGCAGCGGAATCGTCACGGACGTATCCTCCGGGTCGGGATAACCCTGGTTTTCCAGAAGTATTCCCGAAGAGGTTAACAGGATGGAGCCGTTTCCGTCAAAACCCAGATTTGAAAAAGAATTTGCAAAGGGTATCTGGTCGAAGGTTGCGGGATCCAGATTAAAACTGTTTATTTTGAATTTTGAATCCAGAACGTCCCTGGAAAAAACCATCGGCTGAATAAGATTGATGGAGAGCCGGTTGTTATCAATATAGACGATTCGTGATATTTCGGCTTCACTGCCGTTTTCATCTTTATTTTTATACGCAGTAATAATGAGCTTCCCGTTTTTTAATCCCGCCAGGGAGATATTCTCTGTTTGAAATATATACCGTGACTGACGTTCAATACCGGAATCCGGTATATCGATCTCCGAAATAACGGCGGCCATATTTTCCGCGAGGTAATAAGGAGTTATAAGAAAATTCGCAGGTTCATAATAGATATCCAGAGTCACCTTATTCTCCACCGCACTGTTGCCCGCATAATCGCCGGCGGACTTGTATTTCGATCCTATTTCCCCCTGGATGACAAAACCGCTGTTATCCCCGGGTTTAAAGCTTTGCCCGTTTCTTGGTGATATAAATTGAAAGAGTGCATCATTCTTCTGATAATACACCGAGATCTCGTCTTTGTAGACCAGACGTTCGGCGGCGGTGCTGTCCCAGGCTATCGCCTTAACGGAATTGAATCCCTGTTTTAACCAGAGGTTGATTTTAAATATTCCGTCTCCGGAATATTCCGCTTCCATGTCATTTACTTCCACATGGTCCATAGTCGATTTAATCGTGACTTCCACCATATCGGTGATGTGAAGGGAATGATCCGCGGGACTTATGATTTTCACAAACTTATCGTCCGGCGAAAGATAGGCGATAATACTGTCCGTTGCGACAAGTTCATTCGAAGCGTTTCGTAATTCCGCCGTAATATTATTATATTCAAAAAGCAAAGGAATGGTTTCATCGAGTAAAAAACCCTGGGTAACAAGCTGATTAATTTCTCCTGTACCCTGGAGTGACTGATTGTAAATCCGTACGGTATACGTCCCCTGGGAACAGGTGATGCTTGTGTTTGCAAGATAATCGAAGGGATCATCCTCGTTGATTACAAATTCCTCTCCTTTTTCAAGGACCTGGTAGTTATAGGGATCGATAATACGGATATACTCGGATGAACTTGCCTGTCCCAGAGTAAACTCTTCCGAATCAATCCACGTTCCGCCAATCATATCTCCTTCCGGGGATATAAATCCGCAATTGGAAAACTCGAAGCGGTTGACGCCGATGCTTGCCGATTTAACGGTAAAATACAATTCCATGACCGTGCCGAGACTTTCGGTACTTTGCCCCTTTTCATCCAGGGCAAATGTTGCCACGACGAAGTCATGATCGTATGCCGATGCCGCTTTCTCCGCCAAGGCATATTTAATTTTTCCGTTAGACGGATAGCCTTTTGTATAAGCGCTTTGTGTAATATCTTTTAAGGCCAGGGCCTGTTCATTATATAATAAATCAAAATAGAGTCCGAATAATCCGCTGTTTTCCGTAACGTCTATCCGGACGGTTATAATATCACCTGCTTTATATTCATTGTTATCGATAGATGCCCGTACCGTATGCTGCTGGGCACATATGTTTCCCGAAACAAAAAGAAAAAACATAAGCATGAATATAAAACAGACCTTTCCATTGATCTTCATCATTTTCTCCTTTTTTTTATTCTTCAGATACGGTTATGGTGTACATACCGTAAATCGTCGTATTATTTCCAGAAGGACGGATACGGAACTGGACCGCTCCTTCCTCTTCCTCTACTGCCGTTGGGACGGGAGTGGGTTCCGGAGTGGGGGTGGGAGTTGGCAGGATCGTCAGAATACCGTCACCAAAAGTATTGGCGCAGGCAAAACAATCACTCGTCCCGTTCCAATAGAGTCTGTTGGCAACTGTATCGTACACCCCGTCATTATCATTTATCCAGACCTCCAGACCGATAACCATATCTTCCGCGGGGGTCAGGCTGGTGCCTGCCGTAAGTAATGACCAGGGAAGCTTTACCTCCATGTTATATCCGGTGGCGGTGGTGACCTGGCTAAATACGACACCCGTGTTTTTACCGCTATCTTCGGTCAGGATGGATTCATTCCAGCAATAGAGGAACACAAAATCATCCGCACCCCAGAAGTTAGTATCATGGGCAACATCCAGAAATAACTTGACACCGTCTTTTTTGCACCTGTCGGCGGCATTACCCGATAATTGGGAATCCGTTACTTTTACATAATAATACAAAGCTTCCGTGTCCCAGAGAAATGAGATTGATGCGGATATATTCGCCGCGGACGGGGATGACCCCACGATCACATGGTTCACGGGGGTAAAAGTATATCCTTCCCAATCATTGTCATTCCCGTCTATTGTGATGGTGTCATAAGTCCTGTACAAACCCATTTCACCCGGACCGAAAACAGGTTCGCCGGTATCGGGAATTGCATCAACCTTTATGGCATTAATTAATGCATCCCCCGTAACACTGACAAATCCGATATTAAGCTGCCCGTCAGTTACCGTGACCAGGGTTTCCGTACTATAGGCAGCATGAACTCCGGCTTGGGCATAGATATCAAGATTGCTGATAACGACAATTCCCTCATGACGTACATTGAAGATCCTTGATCCTGATGACGTGTGATAATTCTCCGCGAAATGGAGAGTCACACGGTAATTGCCATTGGGAACCGTAACGGAATAATAGCTGGTTCCATACCGCTCGGTCCTGTAAAGGAACGGATCGGAGGTACCTGAAACGGTCACACCCTGGTCATAAGCAGTTCCTCCCGAATAATTCTTGTCCGCGTCATATACCGTACCGTCGGAGGCTGTATAGGCGCCGCCGCCGCAATTAACGGCGAAAACAGTAGTCGGGGTAGGCGGTGGGGGGTCAGTGGGACCGGGGGTAGGATCGGGAACAACCGGGGATGTAAAATATTCCCTGGGAAAAACAAAAACATTGGAAAAGGGATATCCCGCGGTTATCTTCTGGGGTTCATATGTTTTGTCATTATGAACAAATGTAAAATCAAGATTACCCGCAAGGTTAAATCCGCTTTCCAGTGAAACGGCTACTTTCAGGTCGCAGGGCTTTCCGTAATAATTATACCAGTCGATGTCCATGTCACCGGGATGGACATAATCGAAGATAACCATTTTTTGCGTTTCCAGGGGTAAACAGGATTGGGTAATATCAAGATCGGTAATATCATTATTCGGTTCGCAGTCATGATGATCATATTCACTGCTCATGCCGAGAACAACAGCCCCGGGTTTCCCACCGGTTAAGGTGGTTTCATTTTCCCACTGGACGGAATAATAATATGGAGTATGGTCGGTTACCTCCGTATCAATATATTCATACTGTCCATTTATTGTCACACTTGTATTATCAATAACAAATTCTTTTGAGAATACATCCGGCGTCTCTTCACCGTTCTCACGGGAATCATACCGCCGCAGGAGATACCTTATATCCACACCCTGGTTTTCGAGGGGATCCCATCTAACAGCTATCTGACTTTTTAACTCAAGCCGCGTGGCATAGGTGTGTTGAACTGCAATATCCACGGTATTTACCTGGATACTCCTTGATATAGGTATAAACTCCGATACATTGCTCCCCGAAACAGCCCTGACTCTGTAAAGAAGAGCCGTGTCAGGGGGATACGTAATATCCCTGTAATTTTTAACCTGGATGGGCGGAATGGTAAGGAGCGTACTTTCATCATTTTCCAAAACCCTTTCCACTTCGAATTCCAGTCCAACAGTATTACATTTCCAGGAAAGTATGAGAGCATTGCTGTATGGATCCTTTGCAACCATTACATCGAAAGGTGATTCGATTGTAACAGTCGGATTCTGTTCATCCGGGTCCGGATTGGTCCCCGGACATCCTGCCATTGCAATAATTATTACAACAGCATAAAGAATGAGTACTTTCTTCATGCGAAAAACCTCCAAATACTTTTATTCTTACTTAAAACAAGCTTTATTTAGTTTTGCATTAGTTTTATATCATAGTTATTTTTTTGATTCGTCTCTCTGTATCCAGACGGACTCTTTTTTTTAATTTTTTTTTATATTTTTAGTAAAAATCTCCCATTGAGGCTCTAAAAGAATGAGAATAGCTCCGGACAATAACTAATCCTTTGAATGCATGTAATGTATGAGTACATAAATGACAATGTGCAAAGTTCGCTTACAGGGCGGCAACGGCATTTTAAATATAAAAATTCAGTAGGTAAAACAATAACATTAAAATATTATAGATTGATACGAATGCTTTAACTAAAAGGTCATAATTCTGTAAAATATGAAAAACATCAACAATATCAATAGTCGGACCTATCCGCGTCCGAACAAGACTCCCGAATTCAGTAATAATGAGAGTTATTCTCCGTACGGGGTGAATTCTATCCAGTCGATAAGATACATGCATGCAACATCTTCCTCCGGGGGCCCAAGGATCCGGTTAACACTTGACCAGACATTAAGCTTCAGTTGATATGGAGCGGTGATGGCGATCGGATTCCCGCTATAGCTAAAGATAAGGAGATCCCGGTCATCAACAAAACACCGGAGTAGAAATATGAATGATGAGTAGAGTATTCCCGCGGATGAAGCAAAATCGACAATTGTCGTAAAAAGCTCACGATTTACCGGGAGGGCCGGTTTTATAGGTATGAAAGGGAAAATGGTCATAAAAAAAAGAGAGTGATCATGACCCCTGGAATTCACGATAAAATCTGAAAG
>JAFGRV010000655.1 GCA_016934975.1 Spirochaetales bacterium
CCGTATTTTCCTTACGGGTGTATGCCCTATAGGATGGAAAGGTTCATACCCCCGTAAGGTAATTTTTTTTTAACTCCGGTTCGGGAAACGGGTATTTGTTTGTATTTTCCTTACGGGTGTATGCCCTATAGGATGTAAAGGTTTATAAGCCGGTAAACAAATACTGAAAAACAAAAGGCTTATCGGTATTTTATTCCAGGTAACGGATATTATGTATAGCACACCATTACAGAAAACGCTCAAGCGATCCGAGTGGATACATCTTACTATTATCACTTTTGGATTGTTTCTTCTCATCCAGGATCTTATTGCAATGAATATAGAACACATAAGTATTTTGTTCCGGATTGTAAAATCCATAGATGAAGGAATTAGTTTTCTTCTCTTTTTCCTACTCTTTTTTAATCATATTTATGCAAGGCAAAGTGTCAAACGAACGGAAATTGATATCCCCTTTTTACTATTTTTTTTACTTGGAATTTTTTCAAGCATTATTCATAGCGTCCCCATAGTAGTTTTTTCTTCACAACTAATCATTTATATAAAATCTTTCTTATTTTTCTATATTTTCATGTATATTCCAATAAGCAGGGAGATTTTAAGGCAATACTTAAAGGTTTTTTTCTGGGCAGGTGTCATTCTTTTTTTATTTGGTCTTGTAGATCTCGTGGCCCCGGTTCAATTCCGGCAATTTACCGGAAATAGTGTTGCCCTTGATATTAAATTTAATATAACCTCGGTGAAATCACTGCTTTTCCACCCGGCGGTTTTCGGGTGGTTTATGAATTTTCTTTCACTTTATTGCTTTGCTTTTTTTATAGTCTTTAAAAGAAGAACCCTCTTGCTATTAGGATTTGTTTTCCTCGCCGGGGCTTTTCTCTCCATGAGGGTGAAGTCTATTGTAGGATTTATGATGAGTCTCTGGTTAGGTTTTCTTATATACCCCTATAAAAAAGGTAAAAAAACAATAGCCATTATTTTATCCCTTATGATGGTTATTATATTTATCTTTTTAGGATCGATGTTTTTTAAACTCTTTGAATCAAAATATACTATGTATTTTAATGCCGATACGTATGCTGATTCTGCACGTAATATGCTTTATCTGAGAAGTATTGATATTGCAAGTGACTATTTCCCCCTGGGAGTCGGATTCGGGAGGTATGGTAGCTGGATGAGTAGTGTCTATTACAGCCCTGTCTATTATCACTACGGTCTTTCTCTCATTTGGGGAATGTCAAAGGATTTTTCCAATTTTATTACCGATACATTCTGGCCGATGATAATCGGAGAAACCGGTTTTTTGGGTTTGGTCTTTTACATAGCGATTTTTGGTATATTATTAAGAATCTTGTTCAGGAATGTGAGGAAAAGAAAAGATCCTCTTATTCAGGCATTTTTTCTCGGGACTTACATGGTTTTCATAGAAAGTATCATTGAAAGTATTGCAGCGCCTATTTATGTCACCCCGCCTTTTTCGTTTTTTATTTTTGGGGTTCTTGGTATTTCCATGGCTCTCCGCAGGATAGAAGATTGATGCATAACCCGGGAGTCACCTGCAAGCTCAATAATGTATTATAGAATGCTCCTCCTCTTATTCAATTTCGTATTAATATTAAAAGAAATTGAATAAGAGGAGCATACTCGATTGTAATTAATTTATAACCCTGGAAAAAGGAACAATTTATTTAATTATTGTAAAGAAAAATACCGAAAGGAGGGAGAGTAAATTTGAAAATTATTTGCAGAAGTATTATATTTATATATAGTTATAGAAAATTGGTTTTATCGATAACAGGTGGGAAAATAAATACGTAATAAATAAACATTCGGAGACTGGGAGAGAGAAAAAGAATCGGTGGTGATAGAATTACCTGGATAAAGCATGAGTGCATGAAAAAATATTCAGGTACCAGGGCGATAGAAGTTGGTGGATGAATAAGAATTCGTACAAGTTTATATTATTATTTCTTTTCCATTTCTTTTTTATTATCATAACATTTTATGGTATTATCAGATTTCTTTTTCAGGAAAACGAGAATCATTTTATTTTACTTTTATTTCATTCTCTTTTCTGTATCCTTTATTATTTTTTTATGTGGAAAGATCTTTATTCTCTTGATTATCATTCATTTCTTCAATCCCGAACAATAAAGACGATTATAAAGAATATAACGCTCTCGGTGTTTATTATTTATTTTATTATTTTAATATCTTCCACTGTGTATATCTTCTTTTCGGATAACCCGGAGACCAGAATACCTCTCAAAGAGATTTCGGTCCTTATGATCATCGATATTGGTTTATATATCATCCTTCATGTTTTTCAATATTTATGGATAAGTCTATTAATCCATCAAGGATTTTTAAAGAAGAATATTATTATTGTGGGAAAACCGGATAGCAGGCTTCCTTTTGCCGAATTTATGCATGAGATGGAGAAGACTAAAACCATTGTCGGGAAAATAACCACGGATGGAAAAACATGGTATTTTGATGATCTTCATGATAACGTCCAAAACTATGAGATTGATGAGCTTAAAGATACTATTACATCACATATTGTGGGAGAAATGATCTTTTTTATAGATAAGGATCTATGCGGTGAGAAACTTTATGAGCTCGTGTCATACTGTAGAAAAAACAGCATCAATTATTATGTCATTCCTGAAATCGAGAAATTGCCGGATCAGGGATTCTGGAAAAAACGGTTTATCTACATTCCTCTTGTTGAAAAGTGGGTAAGCGCCAGGGATTCTCTGATACTTATTTCCTGTAAACGCTTGTTTGATCTCTTGTTAGTGTTATTAGCGACAATTGTCCTCCTTCCGGTCTGTCTTCTTATCGCTTGTGCAATTAAACTCGATAATAATGGTCCTGTTTTGTACATAAGCAATCGTGTCGGAAAAAATGGTAAAATCATGAAGTTTATTAAATTCCGGACTATGGTGGTAAATGCGGAAGACCTTAAAAAAGATTTGCTTCCCCGGAACCAGCGCCGGGATGGACCTCTCTTTAAAATGCAGAATGATCCGAGAATAACACGGATCGGTAGAATTTTAAGGAAATTCAGCCTCGATGAAATCCCCCAGCTTATAAATGTGCTTAAAGGTGAGCTTTCTTTGATTGGTCCCAGACCGCATCTTGCAACCGAAGTCATGGAATATTCTAAAAAAGATAAATTACGATTGGAATGTTTCCCCGGGGTAATCGGACTCCCACAGATGTACGGCGACAATTTTTCAGGATTCAGAGAGATTGTTGACCTTGATCTTTTCTACAGGAAAAACTGGTCTCTTCCGTTAGATATGAAAATTCTGGCTATGGGTTTCAAAGTCATCGTTTTCCCTTTTCTTTCAAAAGATAAATAATAAATATACCCATAATTATATTTACACAGGCTTCAATTTTTACTAAGTTGTACACTAGAATGAAAGAAATGAATAATACTGATAAATATGATGATGAACTTGATTTACTCCGTTATGTGGGAGTATTTATTCGCTACTGGTACCTCATTATTATCATCACCGGAAGCATCTCCTTTATCGGTTTACTATATCTCTTTGTAACGGGCATATTACCCCCGGAAAAGAGTATGCTCCCTGATGTCTTTACCCCCACGGCACTTATCCTGGTCAATGAACGCACAGTCGGGGATAGCCTTGGTGCCTTAATCTCGGGATCAACGTTAACGAGCAGTATGGGGATCAAATCCGGTTTTACGGACCGGTTTAGTTACGGCCGCCTTGCCATAAAGCTGCTTTTTAGCAGAGATGTGATCGATAAAATCGTAGAGGATTTTAAAATTGATGAAAAGTATAAGATAAAAAAGAATATGAAAACCATGCTGCGGAATATTATTAAAGGACATTTACGGGCTTCCTACGATGAAGATACAATGATAGTAACAATTAGTTATATTGATTATGATCCGTATTTCGCGAGTAATATAGTAAACCGATTAATTGAGGTTCTCAATGATAAATTCATCGCAATCGGGGGTTACAAGAATGCCCTTAAGAAGGATCTCCTCGAGACGAAAATGGTTGATGTTGAATCCGAGATTTCAGTTTTAGAGGCAAAAATTCAGCAGTTTCAGAAAAAATATGGTGTCCTTGATATTCAGAGTCTCGCTGTTGAACATGTTACCATGATGGCCCGTTTCCGCTCTCAACTTATACTTAAGGAAATGGAGATAAAAACCTATTCGGATTTTTCAAAAATCGAGGATGCGGTATTAAAGCGTTTAAAAGCAGAACGGGGACATCTTATCAACCTTATAGAGGAGTTTGAATCGGGATTTTCCGAATACCAGGGAATTTTTCCGGCTCAGAAGGAACTTCCGGCAATATCCCAGGAATTTGAACATATTCAAAGAGATCTTCGCATACAGGAAGCGATTCATGAAACGTTGGTGAAACAATATGAAATTATTAAACTCGCTTTGGAAGGGGAAGAGTCTATTTTTCAAGTAATTGAGAAAGCAGACGTTCCTGATCTGGAGACGAGTCCCCGGCGATCACGCCTGTTTTTCATGATTACAGGTATTGGATTTATTGTAAGCCTCGTTGTGGTTGTACTTGTCAATATTATAAACACGATCAGGAAGGATCCGGAACGTCTGAAACGGTTATTTGGCGAAAAACAAAAAGGGATGTTTTCCTAAACAAGTACTCTTATGGTCATATGAAGGCTATTGGTGTTAAACCAGCAGAATGTATCGGGTAATTTACAATCAACATCATTCATAAATCTCACAATAATATCATGAAATTTTTCCACATCACACACAAGACTGGCCCCGATAGATGGTGTCCGGTAATAGCTCTCCCGGTGACCCTGCTTTTGTACCTGGGGCAGATAGTTATCAATATTTCCAGTGGAAAATTGGTTTAAAATATCCGTGACTTTATCCTGATCATCCTTTGCAGGGAGGCTCAGATCTCTTGGTTCGGATAATGGAATGACCTCGGTAGACAATCGTTTTTCCAGACTTGTCCAATAATAAAGCACAATCGAGAGATTGTCTATTTCAAGGTGCTGATGACACAACTGCGGAGTAAATGTCCGGCAAATAGCTTTTAAAACGGTGAGATCATCTTTTGTAAGTGTTTTATTATCACGAAGGGCTCCGAGGGTAGTTTTAGGCCACCGGGAGCCCGGATTCTCCATGGGAAGCCCCGGGAGACGGGATGCGATTTGGGTTTTAATGTCCTGCAATACCGGACTAAATCCGGTGTAGGCAAGGACAGGAACCCCATTCCATGATATGAAAAATTGGCTTGTGGAAATAATAGTTTTTTGATGAGCCGCAACGATCGAAGGGATAATCTCTTTTTGAACAATTATTTGTTTTTTATCTTTCATAATGAAGGTATATCGCCGATTCCTCTCCTGGTTATTACCGGCTCCTCATCAGTCATATCAATAACAGTGGAGAGAACCTTTGGGAGTGTTTCTCCTGTATCGAGGATGAGGTCTAATTCTTTGATATATTCAAGTTCCCATCCGCATTCAAAAAGATATTCTTCCGCGTATCCGGCTTCCAGCCACCCTAACTCCGTGAGATTTTTTAAAGCAGTGGTGGAAAATATCGGTGAACCAAGGGTCTCGACGATTTTGATTGGAACCGGATGGTCCGGTATCCTGACACCGATTTCCGCGCGTTTCATGGTTACTTTTTTTTCAATTTTATTCGCTGCTTTTAAAATAAATACATGGGGCCCCGGGGTGTACTGTTTTATCAAACGGAAATGTTTATTGTCAAGTAAAGCAACATCGCTGATCTGTGATATGGAAGAGCAGATAAGAGTGGGAGTGTTTTTTTTAAAATTACCCTTAAGCTTTTGAAGCCTTTCAATTCCTCTTTTAGAATTGATGCTGCATCCGATTCCCCAACTTGTATCAGTTGGGTAGGCGACAAGTCCGCCTTCAGACAGGATTTTTTTTACCTTTTGCATGATCGTTTCATCAATACTTGTTTTATAAATGTATTTAATCATAACTATATTCCTACTATAAAAATCGAAGATTATTATCAATATCTGTATTTATAAGACTTATAATATCCTATTCTTTATTTAATTGAAAGAGGGATCCGAATTTAATCTTTCTTGTATATTTATACCTTTTATATATACAATTGGAAGTCAGCTACCGCTGACATGATATTATTACAGGGCTTTTCCCTTTGTTCAGAAAAAAACATCGATTTATAGCAATACTCCTTCCGGTCATCTTGACTTTCTATGCGGAGTGCGTACAATTAATTTATAGATCTATGACTCAAGCATCATTTTCACAACGATTATTAATTGGATTTGCGATTGATTGGTCGGCAAATCCATATCACCTCTCTCTCATTAATGGAAGCACGAAAGCTGCGCAACATTTCGATGCTAATCAGATTATATATGTCGGAGGTACTCTCCACTCTCCGATACATCATGAGAAAATCTGTAACATTATTTATAATTATATCAATAAGAGCATGCTCGATGGTCTTATTATTTCAGCCGCATGTATTAAACGGTATGTGGGTTCCGATGAACTTTCCGGATTTATTAAACAGTTCCAGCCATTACCCATGGTAACAATTACGGAAAAAGTGGATAATATTCCCTGCATCCGTACTGATAACAGCAAAGGACTGCGGGAATTGCTTTTGCACCTGATTCATGACCATAAGTACAAGAATATCGGATTTATTAAAGGCATGGAAGGGAATCCGGATGCAATAGAAAGATTTCAGGTTTTTAAAAATACCTTAAAAGAAGAAGGAATTCCTGTTAATCCGGATATCATCCTGAATGGTTCCTTTACCTTTGAGTCGGGGATGGAAGCTGTTTTGGAATTGATGAATCACCGGATGGGTCCTTGTGATGTTCTTGTAGCGGCAAATGATGATATGGCCAGGGGTGCAATTTCTGTATTACAAAACAGAGGCATTCATGTTCCGGAAGAAATCGCCGTAGTGGGTTATGATAATCAGGACTTATGTGAATATCTCTCTATTCCCCTTACTACTGTTACTCAGCCTGTATTTGACCAGGGCTGGAAAGCCATGGAGCTTTTAATCTCCATAATTAAAGGAGAGAGTCAAAATAAAGATATCACCCTCTCTACATCCATGGTCCGGCGGCAATCCTGTGGATGTACAAGTACGGCAAATAAGAAGTTTTTTTCATATAATAAAGAAATTAATCTAAAGGAAGATTCCTTTACAGATGCATTGCTTATAGAAAAGACCCTCGTTGATATTTATCAGGAATTTCATATTGAAAGTGCCCGGGAGAGACACCAGATCCATAATATTTATAAAGCACTTATCATTTCTCTCAAGACAGAGGACCAGTTTCCATTTTTTAAGGAAATGAATCATATTCTTAATACCCCCCTCACGTTTATACATAAAGAATATTCCTTTAATAAGATATTTTTAAGAATCAGGGAGAGTATACTCAATGATATTTCTTCCTACAAAGACAGAGCCTTTGTGGAGTACCTTTTTGCCCAGGTTGGAATGCAATTTGCGGAACGTTTCGAACGGGATTTAAAATATACCCAGGTACTCGAAGAGCGGGAAATCCATTCTCTGCGGGTACGTCTTGAAAATCTTGTCTCGATTCTTGATATGAATAATCTCGCGGATGAGTTGGCGGAAAAACTTCCCCCTATCGGAATAAAGGGGTGTTATCTCTCTTTATATGAGAATGATAATGCCGGAAATTATCCGGTTATTTCCCGTCTGGTATTTGCTTTTAATGAAAAAGGACGAATACCGATACAGAATGAAGGTGAACTTTTTCCCAGTCAAAATCTTTGTCCGGATAATCTTCTTCCCTGGCACAGACAATTTTCCATCTCCGTGGAAGATCTTTTTTTCGGTCAAACACAGCTTGGGTTTTGTTTGTTTGAATTTGAAAAACAACGTCAATCCTTATGGGAAACCGCACGAAAAATGTTTATTATTGTCGGATTAAAAGCAGCTATGTATGTACAGAAAGTAAAGCTTGATACTCAAAAATATGAAGATAAGGTAAATACCAGGACAGAGGCTTTGTCCCGGGCAAATGAACTTCTTACACGGCTCTATGAAGATAGAAAACACGCGGAAGAAGAAGTACGGAGGCTGAACGAAGATTTGGAGCTTCGGGTCCGGGACAGAACAGCTCAGCTGGAGAATGCCTATAACAGACTCCAGGAAACCTTGAATGAACTTACCGAAACCCAGTCAAAGCTTGTTCAATCGGAAAAAATGGCTGCCCTTGGAGGGCTTGTCGCGGGTGTTGCCCATGAAATAAATACACCCATAGGAATCGGAGTGACTGCCGCCTCGCATCTGGGCAGGGAGACACAGGAGCTTATGAAACTTTTTAGTGATAATTCTTTAAAAAAATCTGATCTCGAAAATTATGTTACCATTGCAAATGAAGCTTCTGCCATGGTCTTATCCAATCTTCAGCGGGCCCATGAATTAATAAAAAGTTTTAAAAAAATTGCAGTAGATCAATCAAGTGAAGAAAAAAGAAAATTCAATGTAAAAACATACCTTAAAGAAATACTTATCAGCCTAAAACCAAAGTTAAAGAAAACAACCCACACAATCAAAATACAATGCAGTGACGACCTTGAGATTTGCAGCTACCCCGGAACCTTTTCCCAGATCATCACGAATTTTATTATAAATTCACTTATTCATGGTTTCGATGAATCTGTAAGCGGGAAAATTACTATCAAATGTGCAATTTATAAAAATAATTTTATCCTGAGGTATTTTGATAATGGAAAAGGCATCGTAAAGGAATATGTAAATCGTATTTTTGAGCCATTTTTTACAACAAACAGGATTGGGGGAGGAACCGGGTTGGGACTCAATCTAGTCTATAATATTGTGACACAAACCCTTAACGGGACTATCCGGGTGAGCAGCCGCCCGGGATATGGAACTTTATTTAAAATAACTATTCCTCTCAAAGAAGTTTCGTCGTGAATATAACCCGCTTTTTTAATAAATAAACAGTTTTAAAAGACTTTTTCTCTCTTGACAGATGTATTGAAATCCTATAAATTCAGCTATCTTTTTAAATTCAATATGCACGATAGGTCTATCACGATAGTTCTATAATGAATGAAAGTTTTTTAGGGAATGACGGGAAATAGCTTTCTCATAAAATGAAGTATAATAAAGCTATCTATCCTTTCTCATCAACAGGGGAGGTTTATAGAGAACAGGATGTAACGTTCTTACTCTATGGATAGAGAGCCTGAAATAAAGGAGGAATTATGTACAAAATAGCAGTAATTGGCGGAGACGGGACAGGACCCGAAGTTGTCCGCGAGGGATTAAAAGTTTTAAAAAGCGTGAGCAATAAGTTCGATATAAAGTTTGAGTTCACTGATTTCGATTTCGGAGGCGCCAGGTATTTAAAAACCGGGGAGACGGTCCCCGAGAGTGCAATCGCGGAATTACGTCAGTTTGATGCAATATATCTTGGTGCCATCGGACATCCCGATGTAAAACCCGGAATTTTAGAGACCGGAATATTGCTAAAATTACGATTTGCTCTGGATCAATATATCAACTTAAGACCTATCAAACTGTATCCGAATGTCGAAACACCTCTTGCAAATAAGGGACCGGATGAAATTGATTTTATCGTTGTCCGGGAAAATACGGAAGGACTTTATTGTAGTATCGGCGGTTTTCTTAAGAAAGGAACCCCGGATGAAGTGGCTACACAGGAAATGATTAATACAAGAAAAGGTGTTGAACGGTGCATCCGGTATGCTTTTGAATTGACCCGGAAACGAAATAAAGAGAAAACTCTTACCCTTTGTGCAAAGACGAATGTTCTCACCTATGCTCATGATCTCTGGTGGAGAGCTTTTCAGGAAGTTTCAACGGAATATTCCGATATAAAGCCCGAATATGCTCATGTCGATGCCACAACCATGTGGATGGTGAAGAATCCCGAGTGGTTTGATGTTATTGTGACAACAAATATGTTCGGTGATATTATTACAGACCTTGGCGCCATGATTCAGGGTGGTATGGGGATTGCCGCGGGGGGTAATATTAATCCGGAAGGTGTCTCTATGTTTGAGCCTATCGGAGGATCTGCTCCAAAATACACGAATAAAAATGTTATAAATCCGCTGGCGGCTATTTTTGCAGGCCAGATGATGCTTGATGTTCTCGGTGAAACAAAAGCGGCATTGGCAGTTGAGGCATCCGCGGTAAAAGTTATCAGCCAAATGAAGAGCATGGCAGCAGGAAAAATGGGATTCTCCACATCCGAGATCGGAGATATGGTCGCCGACGGAATTTAATAAGATTGATATTAATATGCAGAGTCCTCTCTCCTTCATTGCGGAGAGGACTTTGTTTGCATCTCACTATTAAAATTAAATAAAAAAAACATGGAAATGCAATGCAACGCGTCATTTTGTGTAGTTACTAATAATACAAGCTAACAATATGATAAAAGGAGTATTTTATGTCAGAAATGTAATTGCATGAATTTCATTTAGTAATAGAGAGCCGGATGAAAAAGAAACTATCCCCCGAAAACCCTATACCAATTAACAAAAAAATCCTACCATTACGAAGGTATATCCCTGATTGAGGAGAATCCACAAATCATGTAAGCTGAAATGACGTTGAAGTAAACGCCTTTGATAATAAACGTACATGAAAAAGAGAGGAGATGATCATGAAAAATAAACGTTTTTTACTCGTCGTTTTAATACTTATATGCGGATTAACTAATTCCTTGCTTGCCCAGGATATTGTCGTCAATTACCGGTGCGGGCAGCCGGAAGATGAAATTAATAAGATAAAACCTCAGTTTATTATTGTGAATAACGGATCAGCGTCTCTTGCTCTCTCCGGACTTTCACTTCATTATTATATGACCCGGGAAGGATATGTCGATCCGAAACTAAGTGTCGATTATGCCGCCGTGGGCAACGGGAATGTGATCGGGACATTTTATGATGAATACCTGGAAATAAGTTTTGCATCGGGGAGCGTCGAACCGGGGAAAGATTCAGGGGAAATCCAGCTTCGTATAGAGAAGGTGAGTAATGGCTACTATGTCCAGACGGATGACTATTCCTTTGATCCTTCTTTTACATCTTTTGCACCCCATAATAAAGTCACCTGTTATCGAAATGGTACGTTAATCTGGGGTGTTGAACCGCCTCCGCCGCCTGCTCCCACCCAACCCCCGACACCTGGTAATGACTGGCTTCATGCCGAGGGGGGACGTATCTGCGATTCAAACGGGAATATGGTCCGGCTCACAGGAATTAACTGGTTTGGGTTTGAAACAAATCCGAAAGGTCTCGGGGGTCTCCATGCAATGAACTGGAAAGACGGATTCGACCTCATAACATCCCGGGGATTTAATCTGGTACGTCTTCCTGTCTGTCTGCAAATTGTCCGGGGTTGGATGAGCGGGAAGGATCCCCTGGTAGAGTTTGTAAGCGGGGAATTGAATCCCGATATTGATGGTATTTCGAGCCTGACACTTTTAGACAAAGTTGTGGAACATTGTAAAACCGTGGGAATCAAGATTATGCTCGATATGCATGCCTTGAGTACAAATGTCCGGACTCCCCTTTGGTTTGGTGACGGTTATTCACTGGCCGATTTAAAAGCCGGGTGGCAGTGGCTTGCAGACCGGTATAATAATGATGATACAATTGTCGCAATGGACATTTATAATGAACCCCACGGACAATCCTGGGTGGATATCCCGGGAACTGCAAAATGGGACGGATCAAGTGATGCGAATAATTTCAGGAAGGCCGCGGAAGAGATCGCCCAATCTATCCTCTCCAGGAACCCGAACCTGTTGATTATGGTGGAAGGAATAGAATGTTATCCTGTCGAAGGGGCCTCATACGGATCTTCGGATAAATATCAATACCTTTGTAACTGGTGGGGCGGAAACCTTCGCGGTGTACGAGATTATCCGGTAAATATCGGGTCTTTTCAGAACAAAATTGTTTATTCTCCACATGATTACGGGCCGGATATCTATGTTCAACCATGGTTTACCGGAAGTTTTACTCTCAACTCTTTGTATACCGAATGCTGGCAGCCGAATTGGTTCTATATAGTAGAAGCAAACATAGCTCCAATTCTCATCGGTGAATGGGGTGGAAAACTGGGTGGAGATAATCAACGGTGGATGGAATATCTTGCCCAGTTTATCAGCCAGGAAGATCTAAACCATACTTTTTGGGCCTTAAATCCCGATTCCGGCGATACAGGGGGGATTTTACGTGAGGGCTGGAATGGGGTAGATGAATCCAAATATAATATAGTCAGGCAGAGTCTCTGGAAAAACGGATCCGGTAAATTTATCGGTCTTGATCATGAAGTAAACTTAGGGATCGGGGATACAGGGACTAATGTGGCTGTTTATTATGGCGGGAGTGTCCCGACACCTGCCCCTACGTCGGCACCGACTACACTCCCGACCAGCGTTCCTACATCAGCCCCCACAAATCCTTCTCAAGTTCTGTTAGGAGATGTTAACGACGATGAGATGATTGATATTATCGATGCACTTTTAACGGCACAATATTACGTCGGATTAAACCCGGCCAATTTTGACATCACAGCCGGTGACGTCAATTGTTCGGGAAGTGTTGATATCATTGACGCACTTTTAATCTCACAATACTATGTTGGATTAATAACAGACTTTTGCTAGTGTGGAGTTTTAGATAACTCTCAAATCTAACCGGTAAAACTATCTCTCCTCCTTATCTTAGGTAAAAGTAGTGCAGATAAATTATTTTTGCTGAAAAATAGATTAACATCTGCTCCCTTTCATGACGATGTGGCTAAAAATAATCATATTTTATCGATTTATATGGAAATATTAAAATATAAACCTTAAATTATAATTGGGTGGTATAATTACTTTTTTTATAATCGCAACTGGAAAACTATGAATATAAATTTATTATTTTGGAATCCTCGTTTTTGGCTTCATAGAAATGTCATAATTCTCCTGATTATTATCATCGTGATAGCGATTCCTTTCAATCTTGGTGCAATAGAGACCGTGTTGCATCAATTTCGTGCAGCCGAACCGGATCCTCAACTGGAAGATCTGCTCTATCTATCGGCAGGAGTCGCCTTTTCACAGAAAGGATTTTTTTGTACCAGAAAGAAGGGGAGTGAGGATTTCATTTTATTAACAGAGTATACGTCTTCGGAGAGTGTTGTGGCTATCCGCTATACTTTGTTCGGATCCGGTGCAGGTGATCATGCACTTGCAACGAGAGAGTTTACTCTCACTATCGATTACAATCTCACGGAACAGATTACCCGGGCAATTATGGAAGTATTGCAGGAGGCTGATATAAAACCCGTCACCACTGCCGAAGGGGAGATTGATGGTGTGGGGATAGAATCTTCCGGGAATGTGGTAAAGAATGATACGGACTCCGTTGTACACACTGATAATGAAGAGCCGGAAATAGCCGGGGATCCCCATGCAGTGCGATTTAATTCATCGGTTTCAGCATTAGTAGTTATGCTCCTTGGGGATATAACGGAATATCTTCATTACAGTGCAGCCGGATCACTCATAGCCGGAATAACCTGGCCGAGGAATTCCTGGAGTATTACTCTTGGTGTCAAGTTATTGTTTATGCAGGTATTTAATGATGCTGATGTGGCAGGCGGCCCGCTCTACATTTCTCTTGCAGGATTAAACCTCCAGTTAGGTATAGGGTCGGACAAGACTTACAGGGTAGGTGCCGGTGTATCCGGTGGGGCAGCATTCATTTCTGTTCAGGGGGAGCAAAATTTGATGACAAAAACAGTTCCCTACGTCGATGTCTCGGTGTACTCAAGAATTCGTATTGGTAAATATATAACATTAGGGGGAGAGGTTTCTTTTTTAACTATCTTTGATAATGATCTCCTGATTATGGGAGTATCGCCTGCTCTCTCTTTTGGGATAGAGGTATAATATGCTCGGGAAAACAATAAAATTTACTTTTATACTGGTACTTATGCTCATGATAACAGGGTGTGATTCTTTTTCACTCCTCGACCAGTTTGAGAAAACTGAGGATAATTCTCTTAAACTCATCGTCCAGAATAGTACCTTAAAACCGGGAGGAGTAAGTCTCCTGTATCCGGGCGGGGGTGAGCCGCCTTATTCTTATGCAATTCTTATAGATAATCTTTATGATGATGGACATCCCTCCGATCCTGGTTTTATTATGAATCAGAGGTATACTGCCGGATTCTCCATCGGGAAAGTGAAGATTCATCTTACCGATAACGCCGGCAATAGCGTAGATTCCCCGGTCACTATTCTTCCCTGGAAACCTCAAAATTTTATTGCAGATGGCACAGTTTCCGGACCTCAAACAGTCACATTAACTTGGGACTACTTTTCCCCCGGATATATAGGGGGATTCCGTATTCTTCGTTCTTATGATGGAAGACCTTTTGAAGAAATAGCGACTATCGGAAGTCTTATAAGGACATATCCTGATAAATCAGCCAATCCCCAGATGAATTACTACCGTATCTATGCAGTAGCCGGTATATATGCTTCGGAATATGCCGAGGCAAGCGGAATGGGTAGTATTTAAAACAGTTGCTTTCAGGGATTTTTCATTTCATCAATAAGCTTCCTGAGTATTGTTTCCGCAACAGCGTAGGCTTCACGTCTCCCTTTATGCTGTTCCTGTAGCCCGTAGGAGGCAAAAAACTGGTCTAAGGAGGTTAAGAGCTCCGGATATTCAGCCTTGATTTCCGGGGAGGCGATAAGGGCGCGTACAAGGGCCCATGTGTTCAACTCTTCGATGCTTGGGGGCTTTGGTTTATCAATCTCCGGGGATTTTTGTTTAATAGCTTCTAAAGCGGTGAGAGTTGCCTGGTTTACTTTTATTAATAATGCCGAGAGCCTTTTTATCTCTGCAAGGTTATCTGCAATGGTGTCTGTATACTCTTGTGTCAACGTTTCCTGTTTCGTATTCAAATCCGACATTTTTTTTTCTAAAACAGTAATATGCAGCTCTGCTTCCTTAATCTTTTCATTGAGCATGTCATTCTGTTCTTGCAGATATTTGATGAGGGCAGAGTGTTTTTCCGTGGGCAACAGCTCCGCAAACCAGGTCTTTTGCTCCTGATCTATCTGAGTACTGACATCTGTTTGCTGAGACAATATCTTCTCCCGTTCTGCTTTTGCCTGTTCCAGCCGGATTTCGATCTGCCGGAGCTCCCAATCCGATCCGCTCTCCTTGGCTAATTCCAGGTAACGCTTACTCAAGTCGGCGATTTCCTGTTCTTTCTCCAGGAGCTTTTGATCTGTTTCTGCTTTTAACTCCCGGAGTAAACGCCACTCTGTTGTGAGAAAACGATTCTCTCTTAACGATATGGATTTTACCTGGTTTTTGTAATGTGATATAATTATCCACAGAAATATTGTGACGAATAATAGTAAAACAATGAGATAGAAATATATGAACAATTCTTTTTTCGGTCGCGGCTGCAATCTTACATTAAATTCTTCCATATACCCGCCGGATAAAATTTTAGTATAATGTAAACCATACTCAACGTACTGCAATTGGAATATACTGTCCTGATTATTAAATCAGGTAATTTAAAAAATTGTCAGTATATTTTTATGATAATATTACTAATTATATACTATAATTTATTTAATGCAAAAAAATATACGCCTAAGATTTCGATTATATCTGATGATCCTCCCCCTCGTGATTGCTGTCGTCCTTATTAGTGGTGTCTTCGCCTCTCTGGAGTCCCGTACAGCCTTGACACGGGTAGCGATCCGTCATTTGGCCTTTAAGGCGGAGCTGCTAAGGGATTATTTCTATAGTGAGTGGGATGTCATCACTCAACTTAATCTTGATAATCAATCCGGATATTTTGATGCGGCAAAGGAATCATTCCGGACGTATGCCTATTCTCTTTTACGAAATAAAACAGAACTGATTGTTGTCTTTGATTTCCAGGGTAATCTTGTTATGCGTGTCGGGTTTCAGGAGGTTATTAATGGTAATCTCGCCGGGGAAACAGTAAATAACGTTACGGACCTCCCGGATGGCTGGTTTACCGTAAAACTGTTCGGTGAATCCAGAGCAGGAACACTGTTTACACTGGAACCGGTGCGTTGGAGGGTAGCGGTAACGGAATTGGAGTCAACTTATTTTTCAGATGTATGGAATATACAGATCACCCATACCGTGATTCTTCTGATAACGATTGTTGTGGCGATTATTTTTCTTTCGATTTTTATCAGTCATATAACCCGTCCCATGGAACGTCTCACCGAAACGATCATCCGTATTACCGCGACAAATGATCTGACTGAGCGTGTGAAAATTGAATTTGCCGATGAGATCGGTACCCTGGCTCATCAGTTTAATATCATGCTTTCGGCGTTACAATCAAATTATAGGGAAATGGAAGAGACAAGCCGGGCTGAAAAACAGGCCAGATTGCTTGCTATTGAGCGGGAGGAAACAACTCTCTACCTTCTCGCCAGGGTCGCGGAATTCCGTGACGCGGAAACGGGTAATCATCTGAAACGGATCGCGTCGTTATCCACGCTTTTTTCAAAATTACTTGGGCAAAGTGAAGAGGAGCAAAAATTAATGTGGTACAGCGCTCCCTTGCATGATATCGGCAAGATCGGTATCCCTGATTCTATCCTTCTTAAACCGGGAATGCTTACGGAGGAAGAATCCGGGAAAATGAAGGAACATACAGTATTGGGAAATAAATTACTCTCAAGGGCCCGAAGCAAATACCTCATCGAAGGGGCGGAAATAGCCCTGACGCACCACGAGAAATGGGATGGGAGCGGCTATCCTCAAGGATTAGCCGGGGAGGAAATACCCCTTTCCGGCCGGATTGTGAGTATTGTCGATGTATTTGATGCCCTTACTTCCATTCGTCCCTATAAAGAGAAGTGGAACCATGAACGCGCCACGGATTTTATCATTGAGCAACGGGGCAGGCACTTTGATCCCCGGCTCGTAGATTTGTTTCTGGAAAATATTTCGGCCTTCCGGGAATGTTTACATAGCATAGAATCTGAATCCGAATCTGAATTTTAATTGCCTATTGCACTGCTCACCATTAAACTAAAATAAGGACATGATACATTACGCAGGCTACGCCCACAACCCAAATAATGTTATATAGAATACGATTACTGAGGTCAAATTTTTATTTTTATAGAGAACCTGCGTTTCGCTATTAACTGTCAGGTTCTTGTTTTAAAACAAGAACCTGACAGTTAATAGCATAATAACATTTCACTATATATAAATAATGTGTTACTATATTTGAATAAAGTTTCATTATATTTTGCATAAATACGATAATTAATATTGTAAGGAGGATCGTGTGTCAAAAGGGAGAATAGTTGTTGTCGAAGATGAAGGAATTGTTGCAATCCAGATACAAGAGGGACTTGTCACCGCAGGATATGATGTGCCCGGTATTGCGGCCAGTGGGAATGAAGCATTAAAATTGATATCAGATACCGAACCTGACCTGGTATTAATGGATATCCATTTAAAAGGTTCAATGGATGGTATTCAGGCCGCGATGAAAATAAGAGAAATGTATGATATTCCGGTTATTTATTTGACTGCGTATTCGGATCACGCGACCGTTGAGCGGGCAAAGGAAACCGAACCTTACGGATATCTATTAAAACCTGTTTCGGAACGGTCCCTGGAACTGGCAATAGAGATGACGTTGCAGAAAGCAAAAAAAGAAAAGCAGCTTAAAAATGATGCATCCTGGTATTCCACGATCCTGAAAGGAATCGGACAGGGAATAGTTGTTATCAATCTAAAAGGAACCGTGAAATTTATTAATCCCTTTGCGGAAAAAATAACCGGATTGACGTATAAAACCGCCGTTGATAAAAAGTATAAAGATATATTTACTCTTTTAGATCCCGGTTCGAAGGGGCCTTTGGAAATTCCTTTTGATGAAATAATATTGGAAAACAAAATAATAATGGAAGATACCTGTCTTCTTCAATCTATTGATAACAGAACTATTTCCATCGTGTATTCATTAATTCCTCTTCAAAATCAAAACAAAACGACTATTGGCATTATTATCCTCTTCACTCCTCATGAAGAAGAAATGAATTCCATTAAACCGGCGGAAGTAGTACATAAAAAGAAGTCTTCACAACAACAGGAAATTTGTGTCAAATCAGGGGAATTGATACAAGGAATCGAGGTCCAATGGTATCGAAAACCCGGTTCTTGTTCCATAGAGCCATGCTTTAATGTTCTTGCCCTGAGCGAGGAGTATATCGGATTTTATATTTTTGATGCTTCTTATTATGGAGTTACTTCTTCGCTTTTTGCTCATAATCTTAACCAATTTCTCTTGCCGGAATCGGAACAGGGCGGGCTGCTTACTCATGGCACTTCCGGTGGAGACATTAACATCGTATCTCCTTTGCAGGTTATAACGGAGTTAAACAGAAGGTTCTTTTTTGAGGAAAAGGATAATCCCTTCTTTACAATAATTTACGGAATAATTCATACTAAAAGTGGAAAAACAACAATGGTCCGGGCAGGACATCCATATCCCATTTTGCAGAAAGAGGAAGGAGAGATTATTCTCGTTAAATCGGAAGGCGGTGCGGTAGGCATGTTTTCTGAAATCCAGATTCATGAGTATGAGTTTATTTTTGAAAGAGGCGCCAGACTTTATCTTTATTCGGATGGTCTTATCGATTCAAGTTTCGCGGATATGAATCAGGCTTCCTTTATGCGTTTAATCAGCTTTCTTGAAGAAAATGCAGATACACCGTTACATCAGCTTATCACTGATTTTGAGGAAGTGGAAAAAGAATGGCATAGTGAAATTCAGTGTTCACAAGAGATTTCCATCGTTGCATTACAGCGGCAATGGGAGGTAAATAAAAAATAGATTTCTATCCTTTAAGTCCTTTGCTCTGAATGCCTTCAATAAAACCCTGCATGCCGGTTTTAATATTCGCCGCGTTTGCTTCATCTGTGTCTATATGCATGGCGAGTCTGTAATCCGGATTAACACGGATAAGGACATCTCCGTATATAAGCTCCCGGTCGCCGTCAATCCGCACTCTTACGACATCTTTATCACTCAGACCATATTGGAGGGCTTCTTCGGTTGACATATGTATATGGCGGAGTGCACAGATAACCCCTTTATCGATGGTGATTGTTCCTGCCGGACCTTCTATGGTAATACCCGGTGTCCCTTCAATATCACCGGATTGCCGGATCGGGGGCTGAACCCCGAGTTTAAATTGTTCCGTCATGGCTATTTCAATCTGGGTTTGTTTACGCTCCGGTCCAAGTACCCGGACACGGTTTACCGTTCCCTTTGGTCCTATAAGATTGACAGTTTCATTACACGCAAACTGACCGGGCTGGGAGAGTTCGGCCATAATGGTCAATTGATATCCTTTTCCGAAAAGGGCATCCACATGTTCCCGGGAAAGGTGGATATGATGAGCAGATACTTCCACGGGAATCGGTTTTTCTTCCTGAGTTGTAATGAGTTTTGACAGATTTTCCGTGTTAAGCACACGGAGAGTTTCCCTCGCTATCATCCGTGCTTCGTTTGTCGCGATGGCGAACACTTTGATCTGGGAGTGTGGCGCTGAAATCTCCAAAACCTCTTTGTCACCCATCCCTTCTTTGTTGATCTTTTCATCAATAATGATTCCCATACAATTCAAGCCCTGACATGCAAGACTTCTTACCCAGCTGCTTTTCTCGCCTATGCCTCCGGTAAAAACAAGAACATCGAGCCCACCCATAGCGGCCATATATGAGCCGATATATTTTCTTATCTGATAGGCAAAGGTCTTTGTCGCTAATATTGCCCGGTGATTTCCTTTTTCCGCCGCTTCCTGAATTTCCCTCATATCATTGGAAATACCGGAAATACCTTTTAAACCGCTTTCCCTATTAATGAGTGCGTCCAGACCGTCATACGACATGTTTTCCGTACGCATAATCCGGACTAAAATAGCCGGATCGATATTTCCGCATCTGGTCCCCATGATAAGTCCCTCCGTCGGGGTTAATCCCATGGAGGTATCAACAGACCGGCCATGGTCAACAGCGCAGATCGAGGCGCCATTCCCTAAATGACAGGTAATTATCTCGAGAGCATTAAAGGGCTTTTTCATATATTCTGCAGCTTTGAGGGCCACATAAAAATGTGAAGTTCCATGGAATCCGTACCGCCTTATTTTCTGCTCTTCAAAATATTTATAGGGAATTCCATAGAGATACGCATAGGGTGGGAGAGTGTGATGAAAAGAGGTATCAAACACGGCAATATGCGGGATATCAGGGAATAATTTTTGTAATTCCCTTATCCCGAGAATGTTGATAGGATTATGCAGCGGGGCAAGATCCGATATCTTCTCTATATTTTCAATGATATTCGGTGTGATTTTTATTGAATTGATAAACTTGTCGCCGCCATGAACGACACGGTGGCCGACTGCGGTTATTTCATCCAACAATCGGATTACCCCGGTATACTCTGCCGTTAATTCCTCAATCATTGCATCAAGTGCTTCCTTATGACTTCCTGTAGGGAGAATTTTTTTAATCTTCTTTCCCATGGCTATGTATGTGTGTTCGGTTCCGTCTTCACCGATCCGTTCAACCTTTCCTTCGGCATTCTTTTTTTCATCCGCCGTATCAAACAGAAAGTATTTGAGAGAAGAAGATCCGCAATTAATAACGAGAAGTTTCATCGGTTTGGAGCTTTGTAATCGTAATCCGTAGGGATCAATATCTTTTTTGACAAAAGAAGCGACAATATCAACATTTTTATCTCCTAAAGAATACTCTTTCATTCTTCCTGAAATCGACCGGGATAAAATAGTGACTGCCGGTGGATGTGATATTATTATTGATGAAAACACCCGTTCCGGAATAATAAGTGCAGTACACCTGGTGATCCCTATGACATCGGCTATTGTTCTGTCTCCTGTCATTAAAGATGTTTCTCCGAATATACTTCCTTCCTTTAGTATATCGATACGGTGCCGCTCCCCGGTGTTATCGGCGATTGATAATTCGGCTTCACCTTCTAAAAGAACACCCAAAAACCGTCCGGTTTCTCCGAATTCAATAACCGCCTCATTTGGTTCAAATGAGGTTACTGTGGAGGCATCGATAATTTCTTTTAATGTATCTAAAGGAAATCCTATAAAGAGTGGAACTTTCTGTGTAAGAAAATCAATTATTTCCATATTGTACTCCCAAGATTATAAAATTAGAAAAATTGTACTTATTCTATTTACATAGTATAGTCCGGAATCATGGAAAAAATCAAGTATTCCCTCCCCCCGGGTGTTTGACAAAATCCGTGTGTCCATATACACTACCTTCATGTTCATAGCGGTGGTATGTGATTTTTCCAATGATGATCATAAGAATATCATATCAGATCTTCTTCTTCAATATGGATTTAAAAGAATGCTAAAGAATTGTTTTGAATCTACCGTGATTACCGATACCCAGCTGGCCCGCTTGAAGATGGATATTGACAGGGAGACTGATTCGTATGATAGTATACGGATTTATCAGTACCCTATGGAGAATACCCTGGTGATATCGGAAATGGAACATAAAAAGTGGCGGAAATTGAAGATCGTAATGTAAAAGGTGTATGATAAAACTTCGTTTTATCTTCCGATCTAGTTTAAGAGGAGTACTGATAAAACTTCGTTTTATCTTCCGATCTGTATTAATAGGAGTAAATCGATATGTTGGAAGAATATCAACAAAGAATAATTGAATTGGGAAAAGAGATTGAAGATGCCTGGAGGTATCTTTGACCTTGATACCAGGAAACATGAGATAGAAAAACTCGAAGAAACAACGGGACAGGAAGATTTCTGGCAGGACAGGAATAAAGCAGGGGATGTTCTTTCTATATTAAAAAACTTGCGCCGGTCATATGAGAAATGGGTGGATTTAAAAACGGAATATGCGGATTTTCTTGAGTTGTTTGAAATGGGTATGGAAGAACAGGACCAATCCCTCGACAAAGAGATTAAGGATACCCTGGAAGGCCTTGAAAATACCTATGAGCGTTTAAAAATAATAGAACTTTTACATGACAAATATGATAGTTCATCAGCCTTTCTTACCATACATTCCGGTGCCGGGGGCACGGAGGCGTGTGACTGGGTGAGTATGCTCTTTCGAATGTACTTACGGTGGGCCGATCAGAATGGGTACAAAACAGAGATTATCGATATTCTTGAGGCGGAAGGGGGGATTAAATCCGTTCTCTTTCAGGTGGAAGGTGAATACGCCTTCGGGTATTTAAAAACCGAGGCCGGGATTCACCGCCTTGTGCGGATATCTCCCTTTGATTCGAGTAAACGGCGGCATACTTCCTTTGCTTCTGTTTTTTGCAATCCTGTTATTGATGACGAGATCGAGATCGAGATCCGGCCGGAGGATCTCCGGATTGATACCTACCGTTCCGGGGGCGCCGGGGGGCAGCATGTCAATAAGACTGATTCGGCAGTCCGGATTACCCACATCCCTACGGGAATTGTTGCTCAATGTCAAAATGAGCGAAGTCAGCATAAAAATAAAGCAATGGCTTTAAAGGTTCTTAAGTCAAGGCTGTATGAAAATGAAATGAAGGAAAAGGAAAAAGAAAAAGAGGCACAGGAAAAAGAAAAAAAAGATATTGCCTGGGGAAATCAGATCCGGTCGTATGTGTTTCATCCATACAATATGGTGAAAGACCACAGGACAAAATATGAGATCGGAAATGTCGCATCGGTTATGGACGGGGGAATTGATCCTTTTATTCAGGCCTTTTTAAAACTTCAGTTTTCCGCAGAAAAAGTATAGGATATTTTTCCATCAGTCTTGACAATAAAGAGTCTTTTTTATACCTTGTTACCGAACGGTTGGTAACAAGAGTGATGAAAGAAAAAATTACCAAAAATAGAATAATCTCCGCTGCTTTCACGGAATGGTCCAAGTCCTGTTTCTGGGAATGTTCATTACAATCAGTCTCGGAAAACCTTGGTATTTCAAAGACCGCTCTTTACCGCTATTTTAAAAATAAAGAAGAACTTTTATCCTCTATGGAGGATGTCTTTGTGATAGCCCTTAAGGAAATAGCTCAATCAATCAAAACCCGCATCCTCACCCTCTCTTTTCAGGAGTCAGTACAGGTTTTCATTGAAACCTCTTATCAGTTTTTTACAAAAAACCCATATTATCTTAATTATCTCGTTTTTCGTCATATCCAAAAAAGGGAGACAGATAAGGGCTCCTGTTTTGAAAAACATCAGGATTTTCAGGGGATTGAATCCCTTCTTTCTTCTTCCCTTTCGTCTGTTTTCCTCGGTTCCTTCCCTTTGCCGGAGAATGAACATGATAAGATAGATTTTTCTTTACTTTACCGGGGGGTCATTTTTTTTCTTCCTCTTTTTATAGAAAATACTCATGCCCCGGGATTAAAGGTAAATTTTGTGAATTCGGATCAGAAAAAGAATGTTGGTTCTCTTATTTACGATATCAATATGAATGGATTTTGTAATCCGGAATCTTTTGGTGTTCCGGATTACGAAATGATAGAAAATTTTTTTTACTTCAAGGAAGATATCTTTTCCCGGGAGAAAATCGTCGATGCGATCTATGATGTCGTATTGAACGAAGGATTGCACAAAGCATCGATTAGTAAGATTGCCGCACATCTTGGCATACAAAAAAGCAGTATTTACCATTATTTTAAAAGTAAATCCGATCTTATAGCGTCTCTCATAAAACAGTCGGCTGAAAAACTTAATCTTTATTTTAAGGAGAGTATCTGTTCTTTCAAAAGCCCGGCAGACCGCCTTTATTGCTTATTGATTGTAACAGCTTCATACTTTTATTATACGCGGCCTGCTATCTATCTTTATTCCTGGCTTATTTTTAATAAACTCATCGATAAAGAATATCTAAAACCGCCTTCACATCTCGCGAGTGAACGGTTTAAAGTGTTCAATGAATTATTTCATAGTAAACAATTGAAAACATATGATCTGGATGTTAAAATAATTTTTTCCTATTTGAATTTTAATGTTCTCACATCGATTCTCATGCTACATAATAAGCAGAGGGTAGCTCCCGATGAAAAACAGGAAGAATCGGAAAAAATGAGAATTATCCTGAATATGAGACAGATACATAACTATTTTTTATACGGAATTTTAGGAGGGCACCATGAATCATAATAAAATATTTTTTGTTTTACTGCTTATACTCTGTTCTCATCTCTATTCACAAGAGTCGCTTAGTCCTAAGGAACTGAGTGTTGGAGATGCGGTGGATTTGGCGATCCGGAATAATCTTGTCCTTGCCCAGGAACGGCTTTCCCTGGCCACGAAAAAACGGGTCAAAGACACCACCTGGAATTATTTTATCCCCAAGGTAAGTCTCTCGGGTACACTTTCCCGCCCGAACGAAGCACCCCAGGGAATAAATATACCGGGATATATTGTACAGGAAGTCGAACATACCTGGAATGTCTCTTTTGGGTTTTCCGCTTCTTTGAGTCTTACCGCCTCGATGATCTACGGTATCAGGCAGACGGTCATCGATTATGAGACAGGTGTTATAAACCTTTCCATGGCGGAACGGAAAATCACAAAAGAAATAAAGAAAATATTTTATAACATTCTTCTTATGCGGGAAAACATTCTCTTGATGGAACAAAGCATCGCTGCCATGGGAGACCGCTACGAACAGGCAGTAAACAATTATAATAACGGACTTGTTTCGGAGTATGTGATGTTAAGCACACAAGTAGCCTATGAAAATGCCAAACCCGGACTACAGGATCTGACAATTGCCTTTGAGACCCTTTTATTAAGTTTCAAACAACTCATCGGGATAGACCGGGACGAATCTATACGACTCGCCGGTACAATTGAAACCGGAATTGTTACTCTTCAGAAAGATGAATTGATGAACCTTGTGGACGGAAAAAGTGAGATCCAGGTGCAAAAGAAGATGGTGGATATGCTTAAAAATATGAAAGACCTGCAACAGTCTGCATTATATCCTGTTTTTACCATGATGTTCACCTTTGATCCGACGTTTAGGAATGATCCTTTTGCCGATCCTTGGTTTGATAATATTGATGATGATTGGACCCAGTATTCCGGACGTCTTGCCTTTGTTCTCACCGTACCGATCGATGGATTTATTCCAAATTCAAAAACCCAGGTGGAACTCGCAGGGAGTAATGACGCGATTAAAAAGGCTGAACTTGCGGTGATTCAGGTCCGGCAGGCAGCGGAACTGGAAATAGAGACAATATATATGAAACTTCAAAAATCTCAGAAGGCCCTGGAGGCATTAAAATTAAATGTTGAATTAGCGGAAAGAGCATATGCTCTGGCAGAAGAGGCTTATAATGCCGGAAGCAAGGAATTGCTGGAGGTGCAGAATTCCGAGTTGGAGAGAAACAAGGCACGCATCGAGGTGCTTAAGGAAAAATATAATTATATTATGGGATTATTGGACCTGGAATATTCATTGAATATATCGTTGATGGAGGATAAATCATGAAAAATACATTAATTATAATAATCGTTTTGTTATCTATTTTTGCGGTCTTAGGATGCTCACGAACCATGGGAAAGAAAGAGGAGAATCCGGATAAATCCGGGGTTACTTTTGGTGAAGATATGACAACTATATTTGCCATAAACACAACAAAAGTCATAAAAGGTCAATTGCTTAATTATCTGGAGATAAATGGTGATGTGATTACAGAGTCTAAAGTAGATGTCTACGCCGAAGCAATGGGTAAACTCACCTCTTTAAACGTCAGTATCGGGGACAGGATCGAAAAAGATGCGATTATCGGGGAAGTGGATCCCTCCAGACCCGGGATGAAATACGCAAAAAGTCCGATAAAATCCCCGATTACAGGGACCGTCACATCTCTTCCGGTATATATAGGTTCCACGGTCTCACCGAGTGTCCCGGTCGCCACCATAAGCAAGATGGATTCTCTGAGGATCAGGACATATGTCGCGGAACGGTTTATTTCAAAGATGAAAGTAGGGATTGATGCAATTATCCGTCTTGAAGCTTTTCCGGAAGAGAGCTTTTCTGCCACGGTGAGTGAACTTTCGCCTGTGGTAGATCCCCTGACACGTACCATGGAAGTAAATCTTGATTTTAAAGGTCAATATGACAAGGTCAAAGCCGGGATGTTCGCCGAAATCAAGATTATTACCGAAAGAAAGAATGGTATACTGAAAATACCTGCCGATTGCCTTGTGAAACGCTACGGAGGATATTTTGTATTTGTGGTGAAAGATAATGCGACTGTTGAAAAGCGTGCGGTGACCACGGGAATTCTTATCGATAATAAGCTTGAAATTCTTAAAGGACTTAAGGCGGGAGAAGAGATCGTTATCCGGGGACAGACACTGCTTGAAGATAATGCAAAAGTGAAAGTTATTGAGCGGATAGAACCTCTTCACGTTGAAGATATAATCAGGTAAAAGGAGTAATTTTATATGAAACTAACTCATTTTGTAGTAAATAGACCGGCCACTCTCCTTATCGTTTTTATACTCCTTATTACATTGGGGATTTATACGACCCTGGACCTTCCCATAGATTTATTTCCCGAAATAAATCCGCCGGTTTTAGTTGTTTACGTAAATTATGAGGGTGCAGGCCCTGAGGAAGTGGAAAAGACTGTAACCCGGCTCCTTGAAGGTGCCTTGAGTAATGTGAGTAATATCGAGGAGATTACATCCACATCATCCGAAGGGTCGGGTATGATTTTTGTTAATTTTACCTGGGGAACCAATATGGCAGAGGCGGCGAATGATGTTCGCGATAAGCTCGAGTTTATAAAAAGGTTTTTGCCGGAAGACGCGGAAACACCCCAGATATTTAAATTCGATCCCTCCATGATTCCCATTCTTGAGCTTATTGTCACGGGAAACCGGTCACCCGAGGAACTTCGTGAAATCGCGGAGAAAATTATTCAACCGCGGCTTGAACAGATCAGCGGGGTTGCCATGGCCTCGATTAATGGGGGCAGGGAAAAAATTATCCGGATTGAGATATCACAGAACCGGCTCGAAGCATATAACTTAAGCCTCACGATGGTCGCGAATATGCTCAGGGGACAGAACATCCAGATTAGCGCAGGGAGTATTTCCGAAGGAAATAAGAACTATCTCGTCCGTACCGCCGGTGAGTATAAATCTATCGAAGAAATTAAAAATACCGTTATAAACTACAAAACCGCCATGAAAGGGTATTTGCCCTCGAATGAACCTGCGCAAGTCATTTTACTGCGGGATATTGCGAATGTCTACGAAGGATATAAAAAGGAAAGCTCCACTGTTTATATAGACGGGAAACCGGGAATTTACTTATCTGTTCAGAAACAAAGCGGGGTGAATTCGGTAAAAACAGCGGATAATGTTATCGAAAAACTGGACTCGATAAACAGCGATACACCTCTTGGGGTGAAAGTGGCGGTTGTACGTGATACAACTAAAATGATCAGGAGTTCCCTCGCCCAGGTTTCTTCCACGGCGATTATCGGCGGGGTTCTGGCTGTATTAATCTTATTTATATTCTTACGGAGTATAAAAAGTACTCTCATCGTTTTTATCTCGATTCCCGTTTCCATTATCATTACCCTCATGCTCATGTATTTTTTTAACCTGACACTGAATATCATGACTCTGGCAGGCCTTGCACTGGGGATCGGGATGCTCGTGGATAATTCCATTGTTATCCTGGAAAATATATACCGTTACCGGGAGAAAGGCGCCAAGCTTACCTCATCGGCTATTTTAGGGAGCCAGGAAATGATAAATGCCATTACCGCATCCACATTAACGACTATCTGCGTCTTTGCTCCTATCGCGCTTTTTCAGAGCCAGCTCGGATTTATGGGTGAGATGTTCAGTGGTCTTGCCTTTACTGTCGTGATTTCTCTCTCTTCTTCCCTTCTTGTGGCTATTTTTCTTGTTCCGGTTTTAGCGAGTAAGTATTTGCCGGTACGTTCAAGGGTACAAAGACCCCTTGAGGGTTCTTTAAAAAAACTGGATGATGTAATGGAATCTCTTTTCAGGGGAATGGAAAACGGATATAAATCCGCCCTCGGGTTTGTATTGAATCATAAGGTTATGATCATTGTACTGATCATTGTTCTTTTTATCGGCAGTCTTTTTCTCATACCCATTGTCGGATTTGAATTTATACCGACCCAGGAAGAAGATTCCGTGATGGTGAATGTCGAACTTCCCATCGGAACAAAACTTGAAACCACAAAAGCGATGCTGAGTCAAATCGAACTTATGTTAAAAGAGGAAATAAAAGGGTATAAAAATATTATTGTAAATGTCGGAACAGGTGGATTCTTCGGTATGTTCGGAGCGACGGCGACAAATACGGGAACAATTACTCTCACCCTTCCGGCGTATGAACAAAGGATTGATACCTCCACAACAATAAAAGAGAAACTACGGTCACATTTTAATGATTTTCCCTCCGCCGTTTTTTCGTTTACCCAACGTCAGATGGGAGGATCGACGAATCCCATCGATGTGGTGATAAAATCCGAGGACCTTGAACTTGCGAAGAATACGGCCCTGAAAATCCAGGAATTGGTAAAAGAGAAGATACCCGAAATAACCGAACCGTCCATTACTCTTAAGGAAGGGCTGCCGCAGCTGGAAGTTTTTATCGACCGGGATAAAGCATATTCCCTGGGACTTAATATTTATTCTATCGGACAGGAACTAAAAGCAAGTATTGATGGTATTGTCGCATCACGGTTCAGATCCGGGGGATCGGAGTATGATATTCTTGTGCTCCTGGATCCCAAAGATAGAGATGCCATTCCTGATCTACAGAAGATTTTTTTACTTAATACCATGGGAAATCGTATTCCCTTATCAAGCTTTGCTCATCTGGAACGAACTACCGGACCCATCAGCATTCGAAGAGAAAATCAATCGAGGGTTGTCCATATGCAGGGTGGATTAAAACCCGGCACAAAATTGAATGAAGCGGAAGAAAAGATTCGTCATCTGATCGCCGAGGAAATACCCTCGGATGATAATGTGAATATCGGCTTTTCAGGGGATTTTCAGGAACTCATGGATTACGGGAAAAAGTTTATAATAATCATAATTATTTCTATCGCCCTGGTCTTTGGTGTCATGGCGAGTCAGTTCGAATCATTCCTGGATCCTTTTATCATCTTTTTTACCATTCCCCTTATTCTTATCGGTGTTATCCTGCTTTACGCAATCACCGGGGAGACCTTTAGTTTGTTTACTGCCGTGGGACTTGTTATGCTTGTCGGTGTTGTGGTAAATAACGGGATTGTTCTTGTTGATTATACGAATCTCCTTCGGAGAAGGGGATATAGTATCCGGGACGCATGTATTGAGGCAGGCGGAAACAGACTAAGGCCGATTCTTATGACAACCCTTACCACAGTACTCGGCCTTATCCCCATGTCATTTCTTCAGGGTGAAGGAGCGGATCTTGTACAACCTATCGGAAAGACAGTTGTCGGGGGCCTTGCGGTAAGCACCCTTCTCACGCTTTTCCTTATTCCGGTTATCTATTCTTTGCTTAACCGTTTTACGGAAAACAGTTCCCTCAAGAGAGAAAAACGCCGTCTTGAGAGGCTTAAGATGCAAAAAGAAGAATTGGAATAGGAGGATCACTATGGATGGAAGAATACACAGGATTGAAATTATTGCGAATAAGTCGATCGAAGGTGATATGTTTGATCTCTTTAAGCGAAAGAATATTGTTAATCATTATACAAAAATACCTTCGGTTTATGGAGTCGGAACTTCGGGGCCAAGAATGGGTGATCATATCTGGCCCGAAGAGAATTTTGTGCTCATTATTTACTGTTCAGCAGAAGAGGCTGATGCAATTAAAGTTGTTATAACTGATTTAAAGCGGCTTTTTAAACAAGAAGGAATTAAATTGTTCGAGATTATAAGCGAGGTATAGCCCATAGCCAGGGTAAGCATCAATTTTCTTATAGTGGATAATCCTTTCTGTTTCATGCACCGGGATATAGTACCTTTGCTTTCAAAAGAAAGTCCTTTCCGTTCATAGAACGGCTGTTTTATGAACGGCCGTTCAGAGAACGGACTTTGCAGAGACTCTTTTATTCAGTACTATCTTTTATTTTCATTACTGAGACATCATAGAATAATGTTTCTCCGGCAAGAGGATGATTCATATCCACAGTTATCCTGTCACCAATAATTTTTTTCACCAGAATAGTCTCCTCTCCTTGCTGAGTTTTTACTCTGAATTTCATCCCGATCTTTAACTCTTTCACATCTTTGAATTTTTCTTTCGATACACTGAACACCTTCGAATTATCATAAATACCATAACCCTCTTCCGGAGTAATTCTGAGGCTGAATGTATCTCCCGGCTTTTTATTTTCCAATTCTTTCTCAAGTCCCGGTACCAGGGATCCTTTCCCATGAGTATAAGATAATCCTCCGTTTTTAGTGGATTTAATAATTTTTCCTGCATTATTCTTTACTGTGTATTGTATTGTAACTACCTTGTTCTTTGTTATTATCATAAAATCTCCTTCATATAATTAAAATTTTGAATCATTTTTAAGTGTGTTATTTTTTTCACAACATAAGTGACGTTGAGTTCCTTGTTTGACAAGGTAAAAAAAACTCACTTTCATAGTGAACTTATGACAATTCACTATCAAAAGGAAGCCACCTCCTTTGGGGGTGGTCCATGTTTACCAATATTTTATTGTTTTGAAGGCTTTGCCTTCTACATTCTTTTGATTTGGAAAAAGCCACCTGCTTTGCAGGTGGTCTTTTACTATCTGATCATTATTACAATGATTATCATTATAAAAATGATTTGGTAATTAATAATTTGATATGAAATAATCAGTATAAAGTTAAAGACAAGCAAACATGAATAGTATTATTATCCTTGAGGACTTGTATGCACGAGGCATGAGGAGTGTCTTCATTTCTTCTCAAATCATAACAGACTACTAATATAGAAGAAATTGTCGATTCAATCAAGGGTTTACATGGATTATATGGGTTTTTTCTCTTTTTGTTTACCCTTGTACGCTAAAAAATGAGCTAAAATGTATTTAAATTACCTCAAAGGAGTGACAATAAACGTTAAAATTATTACATTTATATTTGTGCTTATACCAGGATTCTATTGTATGAAGAATGGAATTATGCTATTATTCCGCATATTCTTGTTTTTTACAAGAATATGCGCCACTTTTTTTGAACAAAAAATGTGGAATAATAGCGAAACGCAGGTTC
>JAFGRV010000656.1 GCA_016934975.1 Spirochaetales bacterium
CTGCCTGTCTGTTCATAATAATTATTTCCGGTTTTGCTGCATATTTTATATATCTATCCGGATCTTTAGTAAAAAACCTTTTGTAAATAATTTCTTTCTCCTTTTTTAAACCTTGAAAAATTTCATTCCCGGCTATATTTTAAATAGATTCCTGTATCTATATGAAAGATCTTTAATTATTTTTAGATTTTATTGTAGTTTCATCGTGTCGTCGTCCGTATGGATCCACACGGACTCATTTTTTTTTAAAAAAAATGTATAAAATCTCTTCTCTCATCTCGGCAGTCTATCACCTTTCCGGGTGATAGATAAAATCATCCTCTTTTCATATCAAAATCATTCTGTCGTATTATATTATTCCTTTTTAAAAAAGAATAATCTTTATCTATGAACAATATCTGTGTAAAAGGATGTTGCTTTATACGGGGAGAAAGAATATGAAGAAGAAAACTATTTTAATGACCGGAGCAACCGGGAATATGGGCTTTGAAGGGCTTAAGCTCATGACAAAGACTCATCAGTTTTATATTAAAGTCCTGGTTCTGCCGGATAAAAAAAGCCGGAAACAGATGAAGCCATTTGAAAATCATGATGATTTTCAAATTATTTTCGGAGACCTGACAAATCAAGAGGACGTTCGAAAAGCGGTGAATGGTGTGGATTATGTACTTCATTGTGGGGCACTGGTCTCTCCGATGGCGGATTATTATCCCGAACTCACGGATAAAGTAAATTTCGGGGGAACCCTGAATATTATAAATGCCATAAAAGCTCAGCCCGACCCGGATAACATAAAGCTCGTCTATATCGGGTCTGTCGCCCAGATGGGAGACCGCATGCCGCCTTTGCATTGGGAACGGGTGGGTGACCCTGTAAAAATCAGTAGTTTTGATGCGTATGCCGCGAGCAAAATAAAAGCAGAGCGGGCGGTCATCGAGTCGGGATTAAAGTACTGGGTTTCTCTGCGTCAGACCGGAATCCTTCATTATAATTTGTTCAATAAACTTGACCCTATCATTTATCATCAGCCTTTAAACACCCATATCGAATGGGCTACGGTGGAAGACTCTGCCAGGATTTTGCGGAATATTTGCCTTAACAATTTGCCCGATGAGTTCTGGTGTCATGTCTATAATATCGGGGGTGGTGAAGAGTTCCGCCTGACATATGACCAGTTTATGAAAGAGGCGTACAAAGTGATGGGGATCGCTGATTATACGAAGCTGATGGATCCCAACTGGTTTGCCACAAAAAATTTTCATTGTTGCTGGTTCAAGGATTCCGATATACTGAACAAGTGGCTTGATTTCAGGAAAACCACATTTCGTGATTTTATGTCGGGCATTAAAAAAAAGCTTCCTTTTTATTATAAAGCGGCAAAGTATATTCCGAAATATTTTATCAAAAATCTTGTTATGAAAATTATTGCTTTCAAAAAAATGGGTCCCCTGAGGTGGCTGAAAGAAAATAATCTTCCCCGGATCCGGGCTTTCTGGGGATCCATAAATGAATGGAAACGCATACCCGTCTCCTGGGAAAAGCTTTCTTTTACCCCGGATCCCCCGGCCAGAGACATAAAACACGGGTACGACGAATCGAAAGATGAAAATCTGCTGGATCTTGCAGACTGTGAAAAAGCGGCGGAATTCCGCGGAGGAAAATGTATTTCCTCATCCATGAACCGGGGGGATTTAAAAACACCGTTGGTCTGGAAATGCGCCCTGAAGCATACATTTAAAGCAAGCCCCTTTCTTGTGTTAAAGGCCGGTCATTGGTGCCCGGAATGTGATCTGAATACCTCCCAATACCCGAGTATTGCCAGGGTGAATCCGTTTTTTGCCCAGGTATATTGCGGGACCAATTAAACCCGGAGCTCCCTTATATTTTTTTCACATAATAGAATCGTGGTTATTCGTAATAATGGAAATCCTGTTGACAATAGTACCACGTTTCTATAACATTGAGCTTCAGTCTTTAAGAGGAGAAATTAATAATGAATTATATCGTAAACAAGATAGTAATATTACTGCTCATCGCGGTAATCATCATTATATTCGCATGCTCGCCTGATCCCGGAGAATCAAGTCCGGCTGTGAGCCCTATTTCATCTCAGTTTATACTCAAATGGGGAGCGAACGGCGGCGACGGAACAAGCGGATTAAATCCCGGAGAATTTTATTATCCCTCGGATGTTACTGTGGACAGTGGTTCCTCGGTGTATGTTATTGATTACAACGGAAGAATTCAGAAATTCGGTCTGTGGACGGGATATGAAAGAGAATGGGATACGTATAGTGGTAGTCCCCTTAATATTTCTTATGGTATTGCAATCGACAGTAATGACATTATTTATGCTGCGGATACCTATAATGACCGTATATGTAAATTTTCTGTATCCGGTTCGTCTGTTGGTACCTGGGGTACAAGCGGAGCAGGGAATAGTCAATTTGATTTTCCTTACGGTGTCGAAGTCTATAAAACGGAATTTGTTGTTGTTGCGGACAATAATAATCATCGAATCCAGCAATTCGATACCTCCGGGACTTTTATTCGGGCCTGGGGGTCCGAAGGTACGGGAAACGGTGAATTTAAGAATCCTTCGGCAGCCGGAATAGACAGCCAGGGTAATATTTATATCGCCGATAAGCTTAATCACCGGATACAGAAATTTGACAAGGATGGTGTTTTTCTTCTTAAATGGGGAAAAAATGGCGGTGATGGTACATCAGGTACGGGAAATGGAGAATTTAACCAGCCCAAAGGTATTACCGTGGATAGTAATGATTTTGTTTATGTATCCGATGCATATAATCACCGTATTCAGGTATTTGATGCAGATGGAGGTTTTAAGTCAACCTGGGGAAACCAGGGAGATGATGATGGAAATTTTCAATATCCCCATGGGCTGGCAGCAGTAGGAACGAAACTTATCGTGGTGGACGGAAACAATCACCGGATTCAGGTATTCGGCGAATAAGGCAGTAGTGTCTTTTTTCATTAAAACGACAGAGTAGAGAGTAATTGCCCGACAGTATCCGAGGTGAAGATTAGGATATTTCGTTAAAAAAAGTAGAATTCTATTTATATCCCTTTTTTTAGCATTTTTGTCAATTCCGTCCGGATATCTTTGTAATTATCTCGTCCTGCTTTGTATTTTAAATCGCTCCCGCTTAAGTGATTTGCTTTAAAATTGGGTGTATTACAATTAACCGGAATAGTGTCTTTCAGTTTGGTGAGTTGATACGCAGATGGGATCACAAAATCATGAGCCTCGGCCTTTATTTTTAAGGAACTTATACCATTTTTATAATTATTGATAGTATCTTGAATTATCGGATTTTTAATACTCTGGCTGGGATGCTCCATCATTATCTGGTTGTTGATAATGTGTTGAATTTTATTAATTTTATTTCTTAACTCGACACGTGAAAGCTTTTTATAATCTTCGATTTTTAATAATGCATCTTCATTCATCAATGCTTTCATTTTTTTGTTGGTTTTCATACATTCCTTAAGAATATCTATTAATTCTTCTATAAGGATGAGGAACAAGTCCTTAAGTATATCCGAGACGCTATTATCCGTCGAGATGATACCACGGATTGTTTTTGCCGGATTAGTTTTATTTATAGATGAAAGTACGGAGTAATTTGGTTCAGGACTATTCATACGGAATATATTGAGGTCATAAAATGCATTATTCGGATCGTTTCTTAAACCCCCAATCCAATTATACAATTCTCTTAAGATTCCTTTTAGGATTGTTAATTTCTCCTTTTGTGAGACTGACAAAGATTGATTTTTTCTTTTACCCAGTCTTTCTATTAATGTTTTAATAGTAGTTGATACTGTGTCCAGGGAAACATCGGATGAAAGGTCCCGGGCAGCCGCTTTTTCATCTTTTCCGGGAAGAAAGATAGTGATGATAATTTCCAGGAAACCAAGGATAATCGATTCAACATTATCCGGATTCCCCAGGGGAGAGCCGAAATTGGGAGAAGAGACAGTAATAATTCCTTTTACACGCCCAGGTTCTTTAAACACATCTTCTGCCAGCCATAAAAGGTAACGGGCTGCCAACCCGCCCTGACTATACCCGATGAGGAAATTGGACTCTGATTCTCTTAAAATTGAATAGTATCCTTTGTATTTAGCTGAAAGCATTTTGTAATCCCGGCCATCATAATCCCAGAATTCCTTATAATTGACCTGCCCTGCGGCTTTATAATATTTTGAAATACCCATTAAAATATCATTCTGTTCCTTATCAAATAAGTCACCAATACATTTGGGAGCAATTGGTACAAAATACTCAGTTCCCGGCATGAGATTTATAGCCAGATCCTGGGTATCAGGCCTTTGCCCGAATTGTGCATCAAAACCATAGTCCTTAAATAGTGAGATGATTTCCTGTTGTTTTGTATTTAATAAGTTGGCAGCCATGTTTAATGTCCAGATTGTAATTTTATGTGTCATATCAATTTTCTCCCTGATTCATGATTATCTACTCGTAATTATGGTGGATTACGTGATGCTTAACAAGTATTTCTTAAAAAACAATCTACACAATTCAAAGTAAATTGATATTACCTTTATTAAATTTATTTAATTTTGTATAATAATTTTCAAAACCATATAATACACTTTTAATTTATGAAAAGAGAAAAAGCATGGCAAAATCAATAATGATACAGGGAACCGCGTCGAACGCGGGGAAATCGATTCTGGTCACTGCTCTGTGCCGGATCTACCGGAATAGGGGATTTTCCGTGGCGCCCTTTAAAGCCCAGAATATGGCATTAAACTCATATGTCACGGCAGGGGGCCTGGAAATGGGCAGGGCACAGGTGACTCAAAGCCTTGCCTGCGGAAAAGAACCGGATATTCGTATGAATCCGGTCCTTTTAAAGCCAAGCTCCGGGATGGGATCACAGCTTATAGTACTCGGTAAACCTGACGGGTCAATCGATATGATTAATTACAAAACCCGTAAAAAAGAGTTAAGAAAAGTGATCGCCGAAAGTTATACTTCCCTATCATCAGAAAATGACCTTATTATCCTTGAAGGTGCGGGCTCTCCGGCAGAAGTTAACTTAAAGAAGGATGATATAGTGAATATGGGAGCAGCCCGAATGGCCGGAGCCCCGGTTCTTCTTGTGGGAGATATTGACAGGGGAGGGGTCTTTGCATCCCTCCTTGGGACTATGAATATTTTTACACCCGCTGAACGGAAGATCACAAAAGGATATATCATCAATAAATTCCATGGGGATGTCTCCCTCCTTGAACCGGCATGTGCGTTTCTTAAGAAAAAAACTCATAAACCGGTTCTTGGTGTTATCCCCTATTTCCGGGATCTTGCATTACCTGATGAGGATTCCGTAGAGTTTAAGAAATCCGTGGGGAAAAATAAATACAATTCCCATAAACCTATAAATATCGCCCTTATTGATCTTGCTCATATATCCAATTTCACTGATTTTGATCCCTTTTATCAGGATGATGATGTCAATTTCTATAGTATTGATCAGCCTGAGCAAGGCGAATCGGCAGATATCATTATCCTTCCGGGGAGTAAAAATGTCATCTACGATCTTGAAGTGCTCAGGTCCGGGGGGATGGATAAGCTTGTGAAAAAAAAGGCCGGAAATGGTGCCATGATTATCGGAATATGCGGGGGATATCAGATGCTCGGCAAAGAGATAGCAGATCCCCTTGGTCTTGAAAGCACAACACCGGCCGTTAAAGGTCTCGGATTACTGGAGATGACAACAATTCTTGAGAAGGAAAAACATCTGACACAAACAACAGCATGGTGTGACAAGGAACATTTACAGGGCTATGAAATACATCACGGTCAGAGTACAACAGCCGGACCGGGGTATATCATTAATGACAAAGGTGAGACTCTCGGAATGCGAAACAAGGCGATCTGGGGAACATACCTCCACGGGATTTTTGATAATCACGGGTTTCGGCGGAAGATCCTTAATGAAGTCCGTCATGCAAAAGGTCTGCCGCCATTGTCACCAATTGTACATGTGAGTCCGGATCATGAGATTGATAGACTGGCCTCTCTGGTGCAGGAACGGCTTGATATGACGGCAATTGATAGAATCATCGGTATCCGCGCGTGAAGGCCCTTCATTTTGTCAGGACCCCTGTAAAAAAGATTACTGCCATTACAGGCTTTGTATAAAAACAATGAGAAACAGAATATTATTGGATAGAATCTGCTTCCTTGTCGAATTCAGGATTTCCCCATTGAAATAAATTATAGTTTTTTATGATGGGGGCACAGAGGTCAGTTATTTTATTATATGGCAGCTTATCAGAACCATGTGCGATGCGGATCACTTTGTTTATCCTGTTTTCGATAGCTGATAATCCGGCAGCGCCTGGGTCGATTGAATGAAACAGTAAAACTGAATCATCTGTCGTTTCTACTGTCAAAGGTGACTGGGAATCAAATAAATAATTCAGAGTATCTCCATCCGCCTGAAGCCAAGGGATAGGCCGAGAGTATCCGGATTCGTTTGCATTGTTTTATCAAGTTCTTTATAGCTCTTTTTTTCCAATTGCCATTGCCCGATTAATTCGGGATTAAGCCGCGAACATGCTGATAGAAAAAAAAAGTGAAGATAATAATACAAGCCAGTCTTTTCACCATTTTTTGTTCCTTTTTAAGAGGATTGTTTAACTGTTAGGTTATGAAGATAAAAGCCGAGGAGTAAGACTATACATGACCATGTTACTCATTGGAAAAATAATAATCTAACACACCCTGTATTACTTGTCGTTCAACATATGGGTTTATACAATAGTCTTCCGAAGAAAAATTAGTACGGCAATTGAAAGCAATTTTCCGGGGGAGAATCAGCAGTACGTCGCCATTGCCATGGCTATGACCCACAAACCAGATATCCTTGGATTTTGAAGTTGTTGCCTGGCAGGGACCGGACCATGAGGTCCAAAAAGGCGAACTCATGGTATTAAGGTTTAAAAGGGTGGGAATTCGCGGATTGGTACCCACTCTTGACAAAATAATTTTTAGTTACATAATTAAGAAAATTTTAATCACGAAAAGACACGGAATTAAAATTTTTTTTGTTTTCTTAATATTTAAATATTCTTAATATTTAAATAGAATTGAGCTTGATTTTACGTAATGTTATTTCTTTGTGATTCTTAAAACAAAAGAGGCTATGAATCTGTGATTTGTATTATTCTTCCTTATCCCTTTTCCGTGTTACCGTTCCCGAACGGTCCGTGTCCTTCCGTGGTAATTCCTTTATCATTTTACAATAGAACATGTTACTCGAAGGGACTAAAAAAATCAATCCACGAAATCGCACTCAACCTCAATTATAAGTTGCATAAACCTAAGAACATGGTATATATTATAATAAGGAGGTAAGATTATGGCCTTAAAGAAAATTACAATGAACATCCCGGAAGATTTACTTAATGTATTAAGAATAGATAATACGGAATTGACAAAACAGATGCGATTTGAAATCGCTAAGAAATATTATACACACCACAATTTATCACTTGGCAAAGCAGCGATGCTGGCAGATCTGGATAAGATAGATTTTTTTGAAAGATTGCTAAAAGAAAATATAATAATTTTTAATTATGATGAAGAAGATTTAAACGCGGAATTTCTTGGAGTGGAAAAATAAATGATTTATGTGTGCAATACTACTCCTATTATTGCGTTCTCTAAAATAGGGTATATAGAATTAATACGGGAAGTATTTGGGACTATTATTGTTCCGGAAGCTGTGTTTAAAGAATTAACGGAATATGGACAGGAGCGGCCGGGTGCAAATGAGATTCTTAATGCGGATTGGGTAACTATTGAGAAAGTTAAAAATAAAGAATATGTTGATTTTCTAAAAACGAGTCTCGATAATGGAGAAGCTGAGGTGATCGCATTAGCATATGAAAAAAAAGCTTTTCTGGCAATTATTGATGAAAAGATAGCGAGAAGAATTGCTATGCAAATGGGGATCAACATTATTGGATCTATCGGAATTCTGTTAAAGGCTAAAAAACAGGGAATAATTAAGGAGATAAAACCGTATTGGGATAATATGATCAGATGTGGAATAAGATATAATAAAAAATTTTATTCTGAATTATTAAAAAGAACTCAAGAATCATAGAATAGATTTCTTTTTTATCCGGAATTTTAACTATATAAAGACAAATTTTATTTAGAAAATAACCCACGAGTTCAGAACTACCCTTGCCCTTATTGAACAATCGGTGGATTCTCTATTACAAAATAAAGGGATACTTGATCCGGTTGATGTGGAAGAACGTTTGTCCCGGGTTTTGCGGAATGCCCGGAAACTTCTTGATCTCATTAATAATATGCTCAATTTATTAAAAATATAATTGGGTAAGGTTAGCAGTGAATTTAATCGCGAACGTTATTAAAAAAAGAACTGTCTGGTATCGGCGCACTTGAGTTAACTTGTTATGAAGAATCTCATATTGACATAGTGGTTCCGAAGAGAGCGGGATTATTGCAGTATTTCTTCACTTCTTGAAAAAAGAATCTAATTTTCACTAATTTACACTAAAAAGGAGATTAGATTAGTGAAGAATGAAGTTTAAACCCACAAACCATGTATTCATCGCCCCGAGGTCCATACCATTGTAAAGATTAAGTTGACCGCGGCAGTTATTTTATTTATAAATTAATTGATGATGATGATATATTTAATGGTTTCCGTTATAGTGATGGCTCAATAATTTAGGGCAAGAAAATTGTTCAGATGCAGGACCCTTTATAGTGAACGTTCTTGATGAAACCCTTGAAGGGCTTTATCATGCTTTCCCTGCTCATTTCCCTATTGGTAGGAATCATTATGAAAAGCTGTTTGAAATCCCGGTCTTTAAGAGGTTTTTAATTTTATGGTATTGTGACAGGGGAGAAAGGACGTTGACACTACAACCAAAGTATGAGTTTTCCCCTGGAATCCTTAAAATAGTTGTCCAAATTCATACTAAAGTGCGATTTTATGTTTAAAGACACTGTGGTATCTTAATAATAGATACCATTACGCAGGCTACGCCTGCAACCTAAATAATTAATTTATGACAAGGTTGCAGTTGTGAAAGCTTAATGATTTCACGCGTACCTGCGTTTCGCTATTATTCCGGATATTCTTGTTAAAAAACAAGAATATCCGGAATAATACCATAAAGAGTCATAAGGTTGCGGGGAAAACAACCTTTTAAACAAAGGGATTTAGTGCCTTTTTACCCTGGGGGGGGTGAAAAGGCATTTTTTTATGGCCGGGTTAAAGAAGAGCAGTGTGCTGCAATTGGAAATACTGACAATTTAAAAAAATGTCGGTATTTCCAATTGTGGTGACGGACCTAGCGCATCGTTATCTTATTATCAGTATTATCTAACAATAAAGGAACTATCTTTCCTGCCATATCCATGAGGAAAGATATCTCTTCGATATCCCAGATAAAGGCAAACTCTGTCACATTTTTCATGTGTTGTGTGTACCAGATGATTCCCGGCTTTTGCTGTAATTCCGTTAAGTAAAGACTCATTTCAGGTATGTTTTTCCCATACGAAAGCAGGTTGGCAAGCGAGAAATGACCGATGGAAGAGACATTATCAGGTATTTGGGAATCAAACTTCTTAAAAAATGAGGAAGTGTAGAGATTATCTCCGGGGAATGCATCTTCTTTCACTATTTCCTTGAGTAAGGGGAGGGAGTTTTTACCGGTTATGATGTAGCAATGATCGTTTTTAAAATAGAGCTGCATTTTTATTTTTTCAATAAACTCTTCCAAAATTTTTAACACCTGTACGAACATCTGAGGATCATCGACGTCCGCAAGGTCAAGGTTATCATAATCCACATCAAGGCTGATATTTATTTCATCATAGGTAAAATTTTCACGAGTTACGTCTTTATTATAGTGTAATGATACGGAAATCCCTTTTTCTTCCCAAATAGGTTTATGTGCGTCCCCGGAGTGAGATAATGTTATGATATTCTCGATTTCCTGTCGGAAGGTTTTTTTATCTTTTACATCAATGATATTTTCTATATAAAAATAGAGATTATCCGTGATCGAACGAATTATTGCGGGGACATTCGGGTCGAAATCACTTATCCTTTTCTCTTTTGGTTTAAAAATATAGTGAGAGAGAGAAGACAGATCAATTTCAAGATCAAAAGAAGTCGCACTAAAGGGTCCTTGTGCATTCCATAAATTATCCAGATGAATGAATATTTCATCCAATTTAGTTTGATTTATTTGATTATATGTTGTGTATGAGGACATATTATTTTTTAAGAAATCCAGAGAATTCTCTTTATTGAATATCTCTATAAATGAAAAAAGTGATGATCCCGAGATATATTTCAGGTATTTTTTTGCTCCTTTTACCTGGGTGAGGTTTTTCATCATTTTTACAATTGTGCCTTCCTCATTAAAGCTTGTCAGTACTCTACATATAAATCCATCCGATCCGATTTCCAGATTAATATATATCTCTTCCAGCTGCATTATAAAATCTATCATCGTTGATATGCTGTCCATTTGCATTTTTGCTTCCGGAGTACCGGGAGTAAGTGTACCGGATGTTGCTAAAGAGGGGATCATCGATTTTATCGTGGAAATATCTACTCCGAAATGTGAGTATATATTTAACAAATTAAGAGAACATGTTACCGAACCTTCGGTAAACGTATTGAGTTTTGGAGTATGTATGCTTTTGGGGGGAAGTGTATGGCTTTTGGATTCTTTGCTGCTGGTAAGGATCATATAATCGCCATACCTGTCTATCCGGCCTTTATTGATTGTTTTGATAGAATCCTTAACAAGATTATAATTTTCATCCGGATGTGAAAGAGGTATGTAGAGCTGGATAACAATATCTTTTTTATTATCATCTCCGGGAAGGATTGCACATGCCCAGGATTTTCCGAAATTGAACCAATCCTGATCGGCTTTTAATTTCCCTTTAATGAATAGAGAAATAAAATCCCTGATTGATATATCACCGATAAAAGGAATACCTCCCGTCTTTTCAAAAAAAGCATCAATATTATTAAAAAAAACTTCCGGATTATGTAAATAAATAACTCCTAAAGAATTACCGGGGATTAATAAGTCAACTTTTTTAACAATTTCTTTATTCGAGGCACATGAAACAGCTAAGGTAAAAATCAATAAAAATAGTATTAGTATTTGATTATATTTCACGGTTCACTCCTTACTGCGTACTATAAACAGGTATAAGCCGCCTGTAAAATTTCTTGTCAAGTGGTGAGGGTACTCACTTGTGAGAGTACTCACTTGTGAGAGTACTCACTATGTCTTTTTACGAGCATCTCGTCTATTATAAGAATAATGGATCGGAAAGTTTTTTGCAAAAGAATTAATCCGGGGTCAGGTTTCTTTTGCCGGTATAAAATTTTCGTTGACAAATATAAATTTTTATTATATTTTTCTTCCGGAATGGATTTCCTTTTTAAACTATAATGGAGGATAAAATGAGTAAATATAAAATTGGTTTGATATTAATTATTTGTTCGCTTTTTATGTTAATTTTAGTAATGGGTTGTAATGACATACTCTCGTCTGATAAGGAGAGTAATGTAAAAACACAGGATGTTGATAATATTACCCGGAGCACCAGACCGTGTGAAAATGCCTGTAATCAAAACAAAGGGATATGTCATGCGAATTGTGGCAGCTCTACCCCTTGTCATGATCAATGTGATATTGTCTACCAAAATTGTCCGGGGTATTGGACGGTACAGATAAGGGGAACCTCAATCTGTAATATAGACCGTAGTACGAATTCTATTACCTTACATTTTACTATTAAATTAAGGACGACGGATACTATGGGATTTTATGGTTGTGATTATACCTTCTGGCCGGAATACGGTAACAGGTATAGCGGCCGGACACTTGTTCAACGCTCTTTCTGGTTGTGGCAGAGTGGTGAAGCGGAAGCATGGGTAAAACAGCAGATAGCTAAATATGGTATGGGAATCGGATGTCCATAACCGGTAATTAAACTATATATATTTTAATAATAAAAGGAA
>JAFGRV010000657.1 GCA_016934975.1 Spirochaetales bacterium
ACCCTATGACGATTAAAACAAGGAGAGGAATGAATATGAAAATAATTTTCCGGTTAAACAGCCTCGACACTTTTCAGGTCAGGAAAAGTCTTTTTCAACTGACGTTCGATACCCTGGCTGAGTGTCATCTGAGACATGGGGCAGCTTCCGCAAGCGCCCTGCAATTTAACCTTTACGATATTATCCTCTGTTACCTCGACCAGTTGGACGTCACCACCGTCAGCCTGCAGATAGGGCCTGATATCATTTAAAGCTGTTTCTACGCTTTCTTTTGTCATTAATAACTCCTTATATGATCTTGTTTATAATATATAGTCAAAATACGGGCTTGGTCAAGTGACAAATATATCCATAGGCGGGGATTGGCTTTTGGTTTTGTCCCATTCTCTGCAGAATTTATAAAACAAATCCAATGGAGCTCCGTCCCTCTTTTTCCCGTCCGGCAATATAAGATTGACTGTTTTAGTGGATTTCTCATTCTCTCCTATGACAACAATTAATGGTATTTTATCATTAATTGTTAAATAACGTACTTGTTCAGATGATAACCTGAATTGTCAAAATAACCGGTATTAATTGCTTGTATGAATTTATTTGCTTTTTTATAATTTATATAAAGGATTTATTATGGAGATTTGTGTTCATTTAAAACAGATATTCACCTTTGAACTGGAACGGGGTAACGCCATTCAGCATGAAGGTCAGTTATGGACTAAAATGGAATATTCGATTTATCTTGAAAAACCATTGGATATGGAAACCATCAGGAAAACCCTTCAGTTGGATAAATGTGTGAAGCAGCTAAAGAGTGATGATCCCCATTTTTTCATGGAAGGCTTCTATTGTGAAAAGTGCAAGCATAATATCGATGGGCCTTTTTATCTAAAGTAATCTACACTGTTTTTAAATATCTCGAGTCCTCTTGCTGTTTCTATGTTTTGGTTTGACCAGAGTGGATGGTTTTCCGGGATCAAGAAGGCTTCGGGGTGTGGCATTAAGCCAAAGACTCTTCCTGTAAGATCGCATATTCCGGCGATATTATGAACTGACCCGTTTGGATTGTCAGGATAAGCAACAGGTTTCCCGTTCCTGGATGTATAAGTTATGGCTACCAGGTTTTCCTTCAAGATTCGCTCCTCTGTCCCTTCGGATCCGATAATGAATTTCCCTTCGCCATGCCTGACAGGAAGGTCCATTTGAGAAAGGTTTTTTGTCCAGACACAGGGTGACAGAGGATTAAAAGCAACTTTCACCCAGCGGTCTTCAAATTTTCCACTGTCGTTGTGAATAAGTGAGACTTCCTGGCTCCAGTCAGAATGTAGATTGGGGAGAATTCCCATTTTGACCAGAACCTGGAATCCATTGCAGATACCGATAACGAGTTTTCCGGATTCAATAAATTTATTCATCGATCCTGATAGTTTTTGTTTGAAAAGACTGCCGAACACTTTGCCCGAACCGATATGATCTCCAAAGGAAAATCCTCCCGGGAATCCAAGTATTTGATAATCATTTAATCGGGCTGGATTTGAAATCAGGTCATTCACGTGTGTAAGTTCGGCGTTTGCACCCACCATATTGAAGGCTCTTTTCAATTCAACATCCGCGTTAATTCCGAATCCTGTTATGATGCATGCTTTTACCACGTTTTACCTCCCGATGTTAAAATTGTCCTTTAAAATATTTTTCAATTTTATTCAATTCGGTATTGATCAAAGAAGTTTGATTAAAACGGATTGAAAAAATATTTTCTGCTTTTGTAATGCCTATAGAAGCGAAATCACATTCTCCCATGACTTTTATAAAATCCTTTTCCCTGCTTTTCTTCACTGAAACGATGAAACGGGATGGAGTCTCGCAGAAAAGGAGTTTGACCGGATCGATCGTTTCCGATTTTTCCCAGGGCAATGCATCGAGGGATACCTCAACCCCTACCCGTCCGGCGAGGGATGCTTCAGCCAAAGCAATGGCGAGCCCGCCGTCGGAAAGGTCATGACAGCTTGATATAAGTCCGGCCGTAATTGCCTTGTGTAATGTCCTGTAAAGAAGTACGGCCTCGGGAGTATTTACTTTCGGGCAGTTCCCATACGATTTACCTTTTAAACGTTCGTATGAGGTGCCTCCCATTTCACCCCGGCTTTCTCCTAAAATATAGATAATTTCATCTGGTTCCTTGAAATCTGAAGTCATGGCGAGACGCACGTCCTTTATAATACCCATGAGTGAAACCAAAAGCGTCGGACGAATGGAAATTTTACGGCTGCCGGCATACGCATCATTTTTCATTGAGTCTTTCCCTGAAATTAATGGTAACCCGTAGGTTAAACAGGCTTCGTGCAGACCTTTGCAGGCCCGGACAAGCTGCGCCATTTTATATTTTGCATCGGGATTTTTCTCTGATTCCAAAGGATCCGGCCAGCAAAAATTATCTAAAGCGGATGCCGAATCGGGATCTCCGCCTAAAGCAATATGAGCCCTGTATGCTTCATCGACGGCACAGAATGCCATATGATATGTATCAATATCGCCGTACCTGGGGCAGATGCCGTGTGTGACTGTAAGGCCCCTGTGTGAATCATAAACGGGTTTGATAACGGCACCATCCGAGGGGCCATCCGCCTTTGCTCCGACAAAGGGTTTAACTATGGAATATGCCTGAACTTCGTGGTCGTATTGGCGTACAAGGTCTTCTTTGGATGCTATGTTCGGTTCCTTCAGGAGATTGAAGAAATCCTCCTTTACATCCGTCTGTGAATCATAGGTGAATTCCGGCCGTTTTTTTTCTTCCCATTCCGCTTTTACTTCCATTACAGGCAATCCGTCATGGAGAAAATCGAGATGGATAAGACCAACCGCTTTATTATTATAATAAACCTCAATCAATCCTGTATCAGTGAACCGGCCTACTACGGTTACTTCTACGTCCCTTTTTTTTGCAAGGTTCATAAAAGCATCAATCTTCTCTTTGGCCACGGCAAGGCTCATCCGTTCCTGTGATTCAGAAACAAGTATCTCCCAGGGGGACAGACCCTCGTATTTGAGCGGACATTTATCCAGTTCAATTTTAACACCGCCACTTGATTGCGCCATTTCTCCCAGAGATGACGAAAGGCCTCCGGCACCATTATCCGTTATTCCCTTGTACAGGCCTGAATCCCTGGCCTCGAGAAGAAAGTCCAGCATCTTTTTTTGGGTGATCGGATCACCTATCTGGACTGCGGATGTAGGAGAAGTTTCATCCAATGCAAGGGATGAGAATGTTGCTCCATGTATACCGTCTTTACCAATCCTGCCGCCGGCCATCACGGCAAGATCGCCCGGGTCTATATGCTTGATCCAGCTTTCTTCGCCTTCAATTTTAGACGGGAGGATGCCTCCCGTTCCGCAATAAACCAGCGGTTTTCCGGTGTAGCTTTCATCAAAGAGAAAGGCCCCGGCAACCGTAGGAATACCGGACTGATTTCCTCCGTCTATAATTCCTTTATGTACGCCGGACATAATTTGCCGGGGATGTAGAATTCCCTTGGGCATGTCTTCGGTTCTGGTTTCAATCCGGCCGAAACAGAGAACATTTGTGTTGAATATGGGTTTGGCACCCTTGCCTGTACCCATTATGTCTCTATTTACACCTACTATACCCGTGATCGCCCCGCCATAGGGATCAAGAGCCGATGGTGAGTTGTGAGTTTCCACTTTAAAGCATACAGATGTATCTTTATCAAATTCGATAACACCCGAATTGTCGTGAAAAACACTTTTTAAATAGGTCTTCCGCCTGGATATTTCATCGGTAGTATTTTTTATGTATGTTTTAAATATTGATTTTATAATGGCGGTTTTACCGGCTTCTTGATATTCAATTGTAGCATTGAATATTTTATGCTTGCAATGCTCACTCCAGGTCTGGGCAATCATTTCCAGTTCGACATCTGTAGCTCCGTCCCCAATGCCGCGCGTTTTCCTTAATTCCTGAACGGATTTTTTCCTGAAATATTCCTGAACAGACTTCAATTCGGGTAATGATAAAGCTAATAGACGATTTTGCGAAAGTTCTATAAGTTCACTGTCATTAAGACCCTGTATTTTTACATAAGAAACATCTGTTTTACTTTTCCCGACTTTATTAGGGTAAAGTGCCGGGAATCGTTTTCCTTTCAGCCAGTTTTCTTTTTTTATATAACTTGTTGTCTGAATTAAATTGTTGTAGAGGGAACTTAGAAGGGTTTTTATATTTTCTTCGGAGAGCGGAGCTGTTTCGAAGAAGTATTTAGTGGCAGTTTGGACACAGGATGTATCTTCGAGATGGTGGTCGAAATAATGACGCAGTGCCTCTTGTGCGGTCAATCCTACCTGGTCGGTAACTCCCGGCTTATAAGCCACTTCAATCATCAGGTTCCAATTATCCAGTAATTTCAGGGTTCCTGAACATTCATTGATAATCATATCCTGGGCAATGGGATCAAGGAATATATCCGATACAACATTTTCGTTTAAACCGCGTATACCTTCTAAAATATATACATCCACCAATTTGACTGCTTTGACCGGCAACTTCAAATTATTCTGGATAGATTTTATAAGACGGTCAGCCCTGCCATCGGCATATTTATTTTTATAGAAAATTTCTACTCTCATGATGGATAGCAGTGTATAGAAATTGGTAGAATTTTACAATAGTGACGGGGACAGAGGTAATAATTTTTAATTTGAAGTGCAAGTTGCCTGCCTGTCAGCCCGGAATCCCCCCAACTAATCCGGTTTTTTCCTTGACAACCCCCAATGAATACACAAAACTTTTAATAGATATAATGTAACTAACTACCTTTGATAAATGCTCACGTTATATTCTGTCGCTTAGTGTTGATGCCCGGGGTCAAAAACAGAGATTCCGGGTAATTAACCCTGTATATAATGCATGATGCACGGATTAGCATTTATTAACGGCACAGGCAAGAGGTTACTATATATAATCACAAGGAGGAGCCATGAAAGCTTTGTATGAAAAATTTATTGTTAAGCCCTTAGGCCTGATAGACTCGGGAGACGTGTTTAAAAAGGGCTTCTTTTTTATCTTTAAATTACTCGCGATCGCCATTTGGGTTGTTGGGATTGTAAATATTATAATGGCTTTAGGCAGTTATTTTAAATTTTACGGACAAATGGACGCCTTTTTAGTTGTCCGCTCAATCATTGTTTTTATAGTTACTTTCGTATTGTCCCTTGCGGCATATGCTGTTATGGGGTTTATTTTCTGGAAAAGCGGGGATGATTTTAAAAGTAATGAATATAACGGGATCGCATTAATCGCTTCTAAATTCATAAAAATTGTAGGGCAGCTTTCAGCCGTTATCTTAATAGTACTCGGTTTGAACAATTTTTTTCCGCCCTTTTTGTGGGTGTACCATTTGCACCTTTGAGTGATTTGGCCAAATTCGTACCTGGAATAGATATTATAGGACAGAATTTGTTCAATGTCGGTAGAATGATATTTTCTGTAAATGATATAGGCTCCTATTTCGATTTTCTGCTTAATATCGGTGTACTTGGCGGGCTTCTGGTCAGTATAATCGGATCTTTTGCCGCACTCGCAGTATTTTATTTTCTCGCTGAAATTTATGAAATTGTTCTTTATTTCTTGCTGCGCAAACAGTTGTTTAAAAAATGATTTGAAGTATTGCCTGTGCCATTAATACTATCAAGCATCATGCATTATTTTTTATCTTAATCTCAACCTAAAAAGACAACGCGGTTACGGCCCTGTTTTTTGGCTATGTACATGGCTGCATCAGCGTTTCTGATTAATGCATCGATATCTTTCATGTCCTTGCTGAAGGCAGCCACGCCAAAACTTGCCGTTATCTTTGTTTCTTGATCCTGGATAAGACACCCTTCTTTTTCAATGATTACCCGTAAACGTTCTGCCAAGGGGAGGGCGTCCTTTGCATTGGTATCCGGCATGAGTACGCCAAATTCCTCACCTCCCAGGCGGCCGGCCATTTCCACTTCACGTATATTTTCCATCAGTATTCTGGCGATGCACCGCAGGGTGTCATCTCCTGCTTCGTGCCCGTATGAGTCGTTGATGTTTTTGAATCTGTCTATATCCAGCATTATCATGGTTAGGGGATTCCCGTAACGTTTGGACCTTTTTATTTCCTGACTGCCCTTAAGAAAAAAGGCGCGTCTGTTTGATAAACCTGTCAACTCATCCGTCATAGCCTGATGTTGGAGTTTGTCATTCAATTGATGAATTTGCTCATCGGCGCGTTTTTGCTTGATTATTGTCCAGACCAGGTCGGTAATGTAGGCAACAATTTCAACGTCGTTTGCATCATAGTCGGCAGGTTTGTTACCGACACCCATAATCGATACTATCTGCCCGTTTCTTATAGTAGGTACCGTTAACTCCCTGATTACTATAGCATGACCTGGCGGCATTCCTTTTTTATTCGGTAAGGAATCATAATCATTATGGATAACGGGCATGCGTTCGCGGACACAATCCGTCCAAACACCTGCTTCAGAAAGGGGATAGTGCATTCCTTCCCCTTCGGCCTTGCAGAAAGTTTCTTTGGTTCGCGTAGACCAGGCTTGAAGTTCAATATTATTATGCGTTTCGTCAAAAAAATGATAAAAACCGATTTTACTTCCAGTCAAATCTTCTATTTCGTCCAGGGCCTTCTGCATTAATTCATTTAACGAGCTTTTTGCAGAAAATTCCCAGAGTTTCAGCCTGACGCTGATTATTCTCTCACCTTGTCTGCAAGTGTAAATATCGGATTCCAGTTCAAACAGTACCCGGCGGTTGACCAGCGCCAGGAGAGAAATTGTGAGAATGATGAAAAGCATTTGATTTATCAGGAGCAATAATTTATCAAGGTTATGGAAATTGAAGAATAGGTCTCCGCCCGGAATGACTAAAAGTCCGATTATTCTGATCATACTAATTAGACAGAAGAGTCCAAAGATGATTCCAATAATGATAGACATAGTGCGGAATTTGGGGGTCCCGTGTCTGCTTATATACCAGGCACATTGGAGACAGACTATGAGCAAGGTCGCTGAGAAAAGAATGCCGGGTATTGTTACGTCAATTGAGGTTAATACAAAATATGCGTGTAATATGGTAAATGCAGCAAGTAGTATGAAGTTATGTATTTGGAATGCAGGCCTGCCAATAAAACGTTCCAGTCCCATGTACAGGAAAATAACTGCGACGATTAATAGAGCATCGGCACCGGTTATTGATAGAATGTCAGGGATTATACCATAAAAAGTCATTAAGAGAAGTGCCGATGATTGCATGATAAAATACAGCAGGCAAAAGTCCAGACCGGAAAAACGCCTGTGATATTTCTTCCATAGAGCTATTGCCACAACCGTTAGAACCAGGCTGCTGATAGTATAACCCGTCACGATTGTTCTCAAATCGAATAAATTCATATAATATCCGTTCCTAACAACCGTAATTTCCGGTATTGTTTTTCATAACTCATATTATAATTTGATCAAACTTAAAAGTCAAAATAACGCTCGGTAAAATAGTGTTGTTTTTCGCCATTCCCCGCTATTGATGGACCGGATTAATTTGTGTAGGGTAATAAATTATAATGTATTTGTTGATATTTATTATTTTATCCATTCTGAGTTTTCTTGGCCTGTTGGTCCTTTATTTGTATATTGGTCCGAGGATACTTGTAAAAGGGATTGCACAATACCTGGGTCTCAAGGATATCAAATATTCCGGTTGGCTGTATCCGGATGAATATCTTTTTGAAGCACGGGGTCAAAAAGACAAATTAATAGTAACTGTAATATTCAAGCATCATGTTATAATACCGGAATTTAACATGGAATTGACACTTCCGGTGAAAAGCAAATTAAATTTTAATTTAGCAGAAACATATTCAAAGGATTTTTTAAAATACATGGATAAGGCTTATTTATTTGATAAACTGGATTTAATGTATAATTTCAATATCGAAAACATGAATGTGATTTCAAGATTGTCCAACCAGGGAATAAGGGATATGATTCTAAAATTTTTTTCAAAAAGAGTTGTATCGGATATTTATGAAAATTTTCTTGTTTTAAGATATAAAATCTTTATTACATATCTTGTTTTATTTTTCAGGAAAAAATACCTGAAAACTCTTTTACATGACTCTTTTTTGTTTATAGACAAACTGTTAAACATAGATGAGGAAGAGCTTCTTGTTGAAAACATAGAATCTGAAGAACATGTCGGCCTGTTGACCTTAAATTTGATGCTTTTATATACCGGTTTTAGTCCGGAGAAAAATAGTAAACTGTTTGAAAAATTAGAGGACCATAAGGACAGGACAGTATCTATAATTGCCAGGGCTTGCATGAAAAGGGAAAAAATATCTGACATACGCTTTCTCATTTGGGAAGCTAATAATACCACTTTGCTTTTTAGTTTAAAAAATATCCTGAAATTCAGCATATCGAAAGAGGAAAAGATTGATCTACTTGTGGAAATTTTGAAGGCCAAGGACTATTACCATATTTATACGTCGGCCATCAATTCCCTCATCAAAATCGATCGTCAAAAGGCTGAAGGAATAATATTTGAATTTATAAACAAGGAAAAGAGAAATACCGAATTTTCTTCGGCAGATTATATTTTTTTAGTTAAAATCATCGGAAATAATGATTACAAGTCATGCCTTGATTTCGTGGTGCATCAACTTAAAGATCCGGATGAAGATCTGGTTCTGGAAGCCGTAGATGCCTTAATTAGGTTGAACGAGGTAAGGGCAGTGGAATTCCTTTTACCCTTAACGCGAGGTATGCATCCGTCAAAGATAAAAAAAATGGCGTCGGAAGCCGTATTTAAGCTGCAAAAAAATATAACCCAGAAAGACGGGGGTGAATTATCCATCAGCGAAGCGGGGACAGAGGTCGGGCATCTCTCCATTAACAGGGAAGAGGAGGATGATTCTGTATAGTTCTCTTTTTGGGAGGATTTTTTGAAAACAGATGTGATTTGTCTGGGCGAATTGCTTATCGATTTTGTCTCAGAAGACAGGGACGCAACTCTTGAGGAAAGCACCGGGTTTAAAAAGGCGCCGGGCGGTGCTCCCGCAAATGTCGCCGTAGGCGTTGTGAAACTTGGCAAGACGGCGGGATTTATAGGAAAAGTCGGCAATGATCCGTTTGGTATTTTCCTCAAGAAAGTGTTGGTAGAATCAAACGTGGATACAACAAGCCTTGTTTTTGATGATTATGCCAGAACAACCCTTTCCTTTGTGGCGCAAAAAAGCAGCGGGGTAAGGGATTGTATGTTTTACCGGAATCCCGGCGCGGATATGCTGTTATCTGAAAGTGAAATCAGGGAAAATTATTTCAGGGGTGCCGGTGTTTTTCACTTTGGCTCAATCAGCCTGGGAAGTGAAAAAAGCAGGGCCGCGACCATGAAGGCACTTGAATATGCCAGAGAAAACGCATTGCTGGTGTCCTATGATCCCAACCTCCGGTTGAGTCTTTGGAATGACGAGGATACGGCTTTCAAGGAAATAAATACCGGATTCGAATTGTCTAACATAGTCAAGATCAGCGATGAGGAATTTGGAATGATAACACGATGTAAAACCCATGATGATTGTGCAAAATATATTCTCGATAAAGGTGCAAAATTAGTTATCATTACACTTGGTGAAAAGGGATGTTATTATAATGACGGAAAGTCGAGGGGGATAATCCCCGGATTCAAGGTCCCGTTTCTGGAAAGTACGGGGGCGGGAGACGCTTTCATGGCAGGGCTTCTAGTCAAACTGGCTGACAGGCTTGCCAGGGGAATTGATGAGGCCGTTATTTTTGACCGGGAAATGGCTGCCGGCCTGAGATTTGCCAATGCCGCCGGCGCACTTGCCGTAACTAAACTGGGGGCTATTCCATCTCTTCCTTTATTAGAAGAAGTTGAACAGCTTCTTGCGGAAAATGGAGCTTGAAAGGTGAAAAAGGATAAAATGGATCCGGTTAAACTGGCTTTGATGATCGATCAAACACTTCTCAAACCCAATGCCCGAAAAGAAGATTTTGAATCTTTCTGTGCAGATAGCCTGCGTTATCATTTTAAAGCGGTGGCCGTGAATCCCTGCGTAATCCGGCTGTGCAGGCAATTGCTTTCAGGAAGTGATGTCCTGGTAGCGGCAACGGTAGGTTTTCCCCTGGGGCAATCCAGCATAGAAACAAAGGTTTTTGAGGCCCGGGATGCTGTTGAGAAAGGCGCTGATGAAATCGATTATGTCATTAATATTGGAGAGGTGAAAAACAGGAATTGGGATTATATTAAGAGTGAAATGGAACAAATAGTATCCTTTTGCCGGGGCCAACGCATTACCAGTAAGGTTATTTTTGAAAATTGCTATTTATCAAAAGAAGAAATACGTATTTTATGCGGGATTGCCCTGGAAAAAAGACCTGATTTTATAAAAACATCAACCGGTTTCGGGGACGGAGGTGCAAAAATAGAGGATGTCCGTCTGATGAAAGAGTCGGTAGGGGACAATATAAAAATAAAGGCCTCGGGGGGCATACGGGATTTTCCGGCTGCTTTGGCAATGATCCAGGCGGGCGCAGAGAGAATCGGTACCAGTTCGGGCATCAGGATAATAAAAGAGTGCATGGCGGAATATAAATGATTCGCGTTTCCCTGATGGTCTTTAGTCTTTTTACCCTACCAATTATCCTATTTTTTTCCTCATGCAAAAGCAGTGAACAATCCATCAGTCCTTCTATAAGATATGCCGGGTATGCTTTAAAGCCGGTGTTCTCAAAGAAACATGGATTCTACGAGAAAGCGTTTGCCGTAAAAATTTCTTCTGATACACCGGGTGCTGTTATTGCTTATACATTAGATTGTTCGGATCCTGTTTTCTCGGCAAGCGCCGTTAAAGGAAATACGCCGGTTCATGTAACGATAACACCCGACAGGAATCCCGGAGGGGTTTTACCTGTTGTGATTCTGCGGGCCTGTGCATTGAAAGCCGGCATCGGACCCAGCCAGTCAGTCACTGAAAGCTACCTTTTCCTGGATAAGATAATAGAATTATCACCCCATGAGAAACGGCCGGGGCCGTTTTGGCCGCCTCAGAATAAATCGTCCGATTCATCACAGCAAATGGATTATGGCCTGGACCCTGATGTTTATACAGACCCTCGATATTCGTCCCATGTTAAAGATGCTTTTCTACAGTTACCTGTGCTTTCCCTGGTCTCCGAATTCCCCAACTTTTTTGATCATTCTAAAGGTATATATATGAGGCCCCAATTTCACGGCAGGGAATGGGAACGGCCGGGTTCACTCGAACTTATCGGCAGGGAGGGGGAGTTCCAGGTAAATGCAGGCATCAGGATCAGGGGAGGATGGAGCAGGCATCTGAATTTTTTAAAGCATGCCTTCCGTCTGTTTTTCAGATCTGAATATGGTGCAGGAAAACTTAAATACCGCCTGTTCAGTGATGAAGGCGCGGATGAATTTGATAAAATCGATTTAAGAACCCCTCAGAATTATTCATGGGCAAGTGAAGATGAAACTGGAGTATACAATACTTTCTTAAGGGATGTTTTTTCCAGGGACCTCCAACGGGATATGGGACAACCGTATACAAGAAGCCGGTACTATCATCTGTTTTTAAACGGATGTTATTGGGGTATCTATCAGAGTCAGGAAAGACCGGAAGCCAGTTTCGCCGCTTCGTATTTCGGCGGAAAGCCGGAGGATTACGATGTGATCAAAGTGGATATAGGCTTAAATTGGGATAAGTACATAATTGAAGCCACGGATGGTAACCTGTCGATGTGGCGTAAAGTTTTTGATATTACCGGGAAAGGCTTGACCTCGGATGAAAACTATTTTCTTTTGGAAGGAAAGGACATAAATGGCAATCGGGACCCGCAATTGAAAGTCCTGGTGGATATTGATAATCTCATTGATTTTATGATCATCATTTTTTATACAGGCAATTTCGACAGCCCTTTAAGCAAATTTATAAATGATTCCGTTCCCAATAATTTTTATGCCATTGGAAACAGAAATGACCCTGACAAAGGTTTCGTATTCCTGATACACGATGCCGAGCATTCCCTTTTTAAGGATTCAGTATATGTCGGTGACGGTTTATATGAAGACAGGGTGGATATTCCAAAAGGCGCTATTTCGTTTATACTATTTAATCCGCAGCATCTGCATTATGAGCTGTCGAAGAATATTAAATACCGGGTACGTTTCAGCAAAAGAGTGAAATGGCATTTTTTTAAATCAGGTACTTTGTCTGACGAGATGAATGTTGCACGCTTGATGAATCGTGCAAGGCAGATCGATTGGGCTATTATAGCGGAATCTGCAAGGTGGGGTGACGGTAAATCCAATAAACCAAAAACCAAAGATGACTGGCAACGGGCTGTGGATCAGATTAAAAATGACTATTTCCCCAGGCGAAGACAGATAGTGCTAAAGCAGCTGCAAAATGCCGGTTTATATATTCCTTGATATCGGCAATTTAAAATTGTCAATTTAGATTCGCTCTCTTGATATTTATCATGCTTGTTTTTTAATTCAAATGACAATATAATGTTACGGATTGGAGTTAACGAATTGGCTGGAATTATAATTGAAAAGCACATAGGTCTTTTTATCAACTCCTTTACAGCACCTCATCAGGAGAATATCGTTCGCGGTGCATACGAATCGTCGCAAAAGCATGGATTATCGCCCATAATTTTATCCCACATTCCGCACCTAATTTCGTGGAAAATATATTTTTTCGACCTGTTTACCGAACGCCTTGATTATTGTTTTGTGTTCATC
>JAFGRV010000658.1 GCA_016934975.1 Spirochaetales bacterium
ATGAAAGAGGCTATTAATATATCAATTAATGAGAGGAAAAGAACATTTCCCAATTTTGTTAAATCGGTTTTCGTAAAAAAACCATATATACTCATTACTGCGAAAATTCCCGCGCTTATAAAAAAAGTCATGACAATCGATTCTTTTGTATAGAGCATGAATATAATTGAAAGTGATAACCCGGTGAGTATTGAATAAATGATAAAGAGAAGGGCTATCCCGGGTGGCGGGATATCATTTATAAAGAAAGCGAGACCCACAACAAGAAGCAATTGTGCACCCAAAATACTATAAAAAAGTACCTTGTTTAATACTATTATTCTCATAATCTGTTCAGACGAACCCGCCCAGAGAGCTGTTAATCCTGAAAGACATAACGCAAGAACCATCCACCCATAGACCTTGACAACAAACATCTGTTGATCTGCTTTGATATAGGGATCAACAGATTCTTTACCCATCAACCCATCACGGATATATTCGAACATTTTTTCCCGGTATTTTTCTTCACTTTTTATTTGTTTCCTTTTATACGGTTTTATTCCGATGGTGGATACGACTTTGCACGTATTGCCGGTTTGAGACTGAATCGTGGATGAAATTTCTATCCACCCTGTTTTGTATTTATATCCCGAGACAAAATGTGAAATAGTTCCTTTTTCCCCGGACATCGTTCTTTTTTCATCCTGTAATATCTTAAAGCCGGCATTTTTAATACTCTCCATTATCCGCCGGATAATGATTGTGTTCTCTCCCGGTGCAATAACTTCCAGGGTTCTGCTTTTCTCCGGGGTTATTGAGTTTAGTGTAATAGAACTCATTATATTTTCCTCTTTTTTAAATTTATCATAACTATAAATTTATTTTGAGCTGCTGCAAATATTAATTGGGATTTTTTTTATGTTTTTTCTTTTTTTTTGTCCGGTATATAGAATATAACCGTCATTATCATTTCTCTATGACACAAGAATAATCCACCACACCATCTTGAACAATAACCTTTACGACAATTGTCGTATTCTTTATTTCCAGGGCCATAAAACCGAAGGTTCCTTTTCCGTAAAGGGTATTTTCCCTGATAGTTGTATCTCGTGTTTTACCCGCCGCGCCGCTCACAAAATAATGAACGCCCGATACCGGTTTAAGGACCTGTAAATCATGATCGTGCCCGGCTATAAAAAGATCTACATTATATTCTCCAAGAAGTGTCCCCAGGGCAATAATCATTTCTTCATTATTTCCATGGTCACCATTGCTATATAAGGGATGATGAGCATACACAATTTTCCAGTCAGCGTCAGAAACGGATAATACCTCATGTAACCATTCATCCTGGGAATCAGCTAATGAATTTCCTTCCATAATGATGTTTGAATCAAGGGCAATAAATTCAATTTTAGTTGCATCAGCGAGTGTATAGGTGAAACAATAGTATAAAGAGGGCATTTTCCACCGGGGATTTGAATCCGAATATAAAATCTGGGCGTCAATATCACCGCGTATGTCATGATTTCCTAAAACAGGATAAAAAGGGATGTCCGAAAGATTCCTGTCATACATATTTTCAAAGCGGGAAGCAAACAAAGGATCATCCACAGAAGTAACACCATTTTCATAAAAGTTATCCCCTGCGAGGATAACCGCAGTAACCTGATTTTCCAGGGCATATCCATTCATCCAATCCGATACGGCACGCTGATTTTCCGTCCCGCTTCCGGAATCACCGATAGCGAGGATGTTCAGGTACGGTGTATTTATTACATTCTTATACACAGGATCCGTTGAATCGGGAACAAGAAGAGTGGAAATCACTATATCATTATTACAACTAATAAGGAAGAAACTGAAAACAAACAGGATAAAAAGAAAAATAAGCTTTGATCTAAATACCATAATAAGTACTCCTTCTGCAACAGAAAGTACTTTTTCCATAGATATTTAATATAACAAACTTATTTGATTATTCTTTTAACAGATCTGTCGTCTCATTAAATATAAATATAATAGAGTATTAATTTCAAGGAAAAAGAACAGAAATATGGAGGAAATTGAAGATAATGATTGTCTTTTATTTTTTTTCCCGTATCAATTCATGATCCTCCTTAATACTGGTAACTGTCCGGATTACAGTTCGGGAGTATCATCTCCTTATTAAAGGTAAATGGGATTTCCGGAACAACTATCCTGCGGCAGATGGAGAACAGATTAATAAAATTAAGGGAAGGTGAAAAGAGCTTCCGGGATCGTGACTTTGTTATGAAATGGTTTCCCCTTGTTTTTTCCGTAAAACCGCTTGTAAAAAAAAATAAGTACAATTATCATTTATAATATGGATTAAGGAGGTCTCCTGAAAATTGATAAACTATAAAATTACTATGATGGCTGTTATATTAATAGCCTGTATCATTATCGTCCCGGTAGAATCTCAGGCCGGATTCAAATTTATGATGGTAGAAGTGGCTTTTGTACTGGATGCTACAGGTTCTATGAGTGGGCTGATAGAGGGAGCCAAGAAGAAGATCTGGTCCATCGCCAATAAGGTTGTTGAGTTAAATCTTGCTCCCGAGGGACGGATCGGTTTGATTGCGTACCGTGACCGTGGTGAGCAATATATTACGAAAGTTTATGACTTGTCCTATGATCTTGACACGGTGTTTCGAAATCTACAATCCTTTAAAGCCGCCGGAGGCGGTGATTTCCCTGAAAGTGTCAACCAGGCTCTTCATGAGGCGGTAAACCTTATGTCATGGACAGACAGACCGGATGTGCTCAAAATCATCTTCCTGGTGGGAGATGCGCCGCCGCACATGAATTATACCGATGATGTACTGTATCCCACAATCTGCAAGGAAGCAGTACAGGCTGGTGTTATCATCAATACAATCCAGTGCGGGGGAAACCCATCGACGAAAGAAGCGTGGATGGAGATTGCCCGTCTGGGTAATGGCGCCTATATACCTTTATCGCAGAGTGGAAACATGGTCATTATCGATACCCCTTACGATGCAGAGATCCTGAAAAAAATCACGGAATTGAATACAACAGTTGTGGTCTATGGTAATCCCGAAACACGGCAAAATACAATCAATAAGCTTAATGCTGTCACATCAGCACAAGCCAGTGTCGCAGCAGACCGTGCTGCATTCAATCTATCCAGCGGAGGTAAAGTAATTCAGGGCAAGGGGGACCTGGTGGTTGACTGGAAGAGCGGATTGGTCGATCCGGATAAGATTGATGAAGCCAGCCTGCCTTTGGAAATGCAAAAGATGACGCCTGCGCAAAAAAGTGAATACCTAGAGGAGATGCAGCGAAAAAGGAATAGCTTGAATTTTCAGATAGCAGATCTCCTCGGTGACCGGTCCAAATATCTGAAGGATCCCAAGAATTTAAGTGTGCAGCAGGACACCTTTGATGCGAAAGTGGTCGAAATCCTTACGGAACAGGCAGCTAAAATAAAATGAAATCCGGTGAAAATCATAGGAGACATATAATGCAATCGAGATTTTTTGTAGTAGTTTTCACGTTTCTGGCGATTACTCTTCCGTGTTTCGGTGCAGGGGAAAGTGAGGGCTCTTCTTCCGACAGGAGTGAATATTTAGCGGGCAAGGGGATTATTGTCCCGCCCAAAGACATATTGCCGGAATCCTTCATCGCCCAGATTGATTATAACTATCCTGATCCTCATCCGCTTCCTGTCGGACTCACCGTTCGTACGGGAAACAGGCAGATAGGGAGCGACTCGAAAAAAGAGTTGATTCACATCGGTCTGAAAGCATATAAAGTATCCTTCGATCAGCTTCCCCCCCTCAACCTGGTTTATGTGATTGATATAAGCGGTTCTATGTATGATGCAAACAAGATTGATTGGGTAAAAGAAGCCCTGGAAATATTTCTTTCAAAGGTCCGGGAGAAGGACTATGTTGCCCTGGTCGTTTTTAATGAGAATGCCCGGGTAATTTTTGAGTCTGCAAAAATGGACAAAGAGCAAAAGAGGACCGAGTTCAAGAATGCAGTCAAAGCATTATCCACAAGCGGGGGATCGAACATTCTGGCAGGGATGACTTTGGGGTATAAGCAGGTACAAATCAATTTTGATACCGGCTATAGTAACCGGGTCATATTGATGACCGATGGTCTTGCGGAGCGAAAAGATATAATGGAAATGGCCGACACCTACAAGAAAAGGGGTATCAATTGTTCAACAGTCGGCATGGGTGTCAGTTTTAATAGTGAACTTATGGTGGAATTAGCCAAAGCCGGTGGAGGGAGTTCCCGGTTTATCCCGAACCGCAGGGAGATGACTAAAATTTTCTCTCATGAATTGGACCGCATGGTAGTCTCTGCTGCCCGGGATCTGACTATCGACCTTCGGCTGCGAAACGGTGCCACCTTGCTCAATACCTGGGG
>JAFGRV010000659.1 GCA_016934975.1 Spirochaetales bacterium
CCCGGGGGATGGTCCGGAGGGGATACGGGAAGTGATGGTGTGAGTTGTATTGAAGTTGCAGGATCACAGCTTCCCATCGACCAGGACATCAGCATAAACGATCTGCCCTCTCTGCGGCTCAACATAATCAAGGACGGATCCTGGTGGATATCCCTCCTTGCAGGCCCCGGCTGGAACACCTATAATTTGGAATCCTATTATGAGAATGGGGTTTTAGAATTTAATATTAAAGGAGCCCGCGGCGGTGAAAATTTTAGCCTCGGCTTTTTTGATAAAGTCCCGGACCGGAACCCGATAGAAAAGGGGACAAGTTACCCCCTCTCCAATTTTGCAGCGGTGACGCAAGAGTGGCAGCGTATCTCTATCCCATTAAAAGACTTAATCGACCCTGAAAGCGGATACAAGCTGACATCAACCACCTACATCCGGTTTGAAAAAAACTGGGGGGCTCCGGAACAAATTTTTAAAGTATGGCTTAGTGATATATCTGTCACTTCACCGGATAACGAAAAAAGCTTTGCTGCTATAAAAGTGAACCAGGTGGGATACACAACCAAAGCCGAAAAATACGCTCTTGTCAGCGGCTTTGAAGGAACTGTTTCCTTGTCTGAAGCAACATGCTTTGAAGTAAAAAAAGCTGACACCGGGAAAACAGTGTACAGCGGCACCTTAAAGAAAGTAACTGATCTGGATGAGAAGGTTTCGGGAGAAATGGTTTACACCGCCTGCTTTACACAGCTAAAAAAACCGGGAAATTACTATATCTCCGTTAATGCTGATAATGTTCCCGACTCTTATACATTCACCATAGGGAATGATATTTTTGACAACCTTATCGTCGATGCCTCCCGGTACTTTTATTTCCAGCGGGCGAATATGGCTTTGGAACCGGAATACGCCGGTGAATTCGCACGGAATGATTTCACACCCGGTGATTTTTCCGCACCCCTGAAATCCGACCCCAACGGAGAAAGACGGGATGTTTCCGGGGGCTGGTATGATGCAGGGGATTTCGGGAAATATACGAACGCCGGAGCCATGGCAATTTCCGATCTCCTGTGGGCATATGAATTGTATCCCCGTGAGTTTACGGACGGCCAATTCACGATCCCGGAAAGCGGGAACGGAATACCGGATATCCTGGATGAAGCCCGTTACGAAGCGGAATTCTTTTTAAAGCTGCAAGATACCGACGGCGGATTTTTTCACAGGGTCTATCCCGGTACAAAGGAAACCGAACCTGACACTCGTTATATCGATGATGTCCTGGGTTCCCAAACACACATAAAACCCACCTCACACTCCGGCGCTGCCACCGGTGTACTTGCCCACGCAGCTTTAGTCTATGCACCTGTCGATGCAGTCTTCTCTGCCCGAATGCTGGCTGCCGCAATCAAAGGCTGGGAATACCTGGAAGCACACCCGGTCCTGGTTCCCTCACTCCAGGGAGCATATAACGATGATAATGATGAGGATGAACGGTTTTATGCCGCCGCCGCTCTTTTTAAGGCGACGGGTGAGGCAAAATACAATGACTATGTGAAAGCCCACTACAAAGAGTACACGAACATGTTTATTAATCCGCAAAACGCCCACTCCTGGGGTTCCTTTGAATTAACCGGTTTCTTCCATTACGCGGGGAGCGATTCCCCCGACCCGGAAGTCTACGGCTGGTTTAAGGAAAAGTTCGCCAACTGGCGGGCAATTCAACTGAGCCGGGGCTATAACAATCCCTGGAGAAACACCTTAAGAGAGTACGATTATTACTGGGGCAGCAACCTTCCCGTACTCTGCACCAGCATGGATCTCATCATCGGCTCCAAACTCCTGGGAACCTACAACAGTCAGGTGGTAAATGTGGCGCGAAGCAACCTGAACTATGTCCTGGGAATCAACCCCATGGCTTTCAGCTATGTCTCGGGGTACGGAGAAAACAGTCTCACCGAAGTTTTCAGCGGCATCTACAGTGAAGATGAAATCCCTTACATCCCCGACGGCTACCTGGCAGGCGGGGCCAATATGTACCAGGGAAGCTGGTTCTCCCGTTTCAATGGAAAATGCTATAATGACGTCAACACGGAATGGACGACCAACGAACACACGATATACTGGAACTCCGGTCTTGTCTTTAGCGCCGCCTTCGCCGCAGCCGAAGCAAAAGCCCGGAGCGGGGACATAAAAACCATGATCATCTATCCAGAAGAATGGATAATCGATGCCGGAGAAACCACAGAGGTAAACATTGCGGCCCTTTTCAATGGCTGCAATATTGATATCATTAAAGGAGCAGATGTCGTATATGAAGTCTTAAGGCCGGAAATAGCGTCTGTCACTCCGGAAGGCGTTATCACCGGACTAAAACCCGGAATCGCCTTTATAAAAGCTGATATCACCTATGGCAATTATTCGGAGAACAGGAAGTTTTTTGTCCTGGTGAAATAAATTAGGAATGATGAACTGATGATAAAGGGCTGTCTCTTTGGGGGCAGCCTTTTTTTTACAGACTAACTTTTATACCAAAAATACTTAGCTGGATAGAGAAATAAATTTTAGCTTCTATGCATTTTGCATAGTTTATGCAAAATGCATAGGGGTCTTTCTTTCAGGATATTCATATTATGAATCTAATTCCTAATAGTATAAGGAATTGACTTTCTTCCAAGAACATGGTATACTTCTTGCAGAATAAAAAACAATAACGAGTAGTAAAGAAAAAAAATATTTTTAAAAACGGATTTCCAGGCTAAAAAAACCGACAATTGCTATTTCCGTAATGATATATTTTAATCTCCAAGGGTTATTAAATCCTGGCTGCTTTTTACTCATACAAAAAAACAATAATAGGAGTAGTGAATGTTTATACTATCCAAATCAAATTTTATGCCATTTATCCTTCTTATTTCCATCTGCCTGATTCCCCCTGTATTTTCTCAACAGGTGGAAACGGATGGGTCTTTGAGCTATGCCTATGCCATTACAATTCCGCCGGGAACAGCGGGATTACAACCGGATATCGCGCTCACATACAATTCCAATGCAGGTAATGGTATGTGCGGCCTGGGGTGGAATCTGAGGGGGCTTCCGGTTATTGCGAGAGACGGGTCGTATGACGTTAATTTTGATGAACATGATCATTATGTTTTTGCCGGACAACGTCTTATTTATTCCGGGAGTGAGGGGTATTTTCATACTGAAAAAGAAGGATATATGAAAATTGCCACATATAACACGGCAGGAAACCGCACCGGCCCGACAGCAGACATCGCGTATTGGGTGGTAACGCAAAAAAATGGCACGAAAATGTACTTTGGATATAATTCCCCGGACCACACAGAAGCTACCGACGGCCGCATTAATGCAGTGGGGAAGGGAGGGAAAGCAATCCTGTGGGCTTTAAGCAAGGTCGAAGATGTTCATGGGAATTATTATTATATACATTATAACGAAGATCAAATAAACGGGGATTATTATCCTGAAAGAATTATCTATACAAAGAATGAGGATTTTCCGCCGGAAAATGATAAAACGATCGTATTTTCTTATGAATCACGAACAGATCATGGACAAAAATACATCCCGACATATTATGATATGAATAAACGCTTAAAAAAAATTATTGTTACGGTGAAAGATACCAATACACAGACGGAATCAATTATACATAAATATTCTTTAAACTATGATTATAGTGATTTGTCCGGAAAAAGCATTTTAAAGAGTGTCGATGAGCTGAGTTATAATGATTCCATATTAAAAAGTACGGAATTCGGATGGTCGGATTCACAAGTAGCTATTAGTTCCCTGGGTTCATACGATACGATTGTGAGTAAAAGTGAAGCTGGCATCCCTGCCTATTTTTTACCGGGAGATTATAATGGAGACGGAAGAACCGATATTGTCTATGCCAGGGGACAGGGGACCGGGAAAGACAGATATGAATTCTATATTTACTTAGGAACAACAGGTGGTGGTTTTAGCTTTTCAACTAAATTTGATACAGATTTAAGTTTGAGTGAGGCAGGTATCCCCGGGCATTTTGTAACAGGAGACTATAATGGAGACGGAAGAGCTGACATTGTCTATGCCA
>JAFGRV010000660.1 GCA_016934975.1 Spirochaetales bacterium
CGGCATACGAGATAATATCGGAAAAGCATGAAATGGAATTCAAAGCGATGGGAATGAAATTTTTTAAACTGGACAGAAGCCCTTTCAAGAAATGACCGTCCTGTTCTATAAACACTAAGTTGATGGTAAATCCGGCTATGACCAGCCATATGGCAAAGGGGGGCAACGGTGTCTTGAATACAATATTCTGAATAAGAAAATATAATCCCCAGAGTAATACAATTTTCCCGATATCGGAAAAAGCCCGTAAGCCGGGAAATTGTTTCAGGAAATTAATTATATGGGCGATGGTAAGATGAACGATGGCGATGGTAAAACAGAAAAGCATTATAGACTGCTGCACCTTCAGTTCCATCCCCGCCTCCGGGAAACTCGCAAGATTATCGACAATCATCCACGAGAACAAAGGCGACCGGGCGATCTGTTCCACACCAAACCAGGTGCCTGTCATGGAACCCCATACAACCGTGGCAATTCCCATAACAGTGAACAAAATAAACAGAGCGGCGGGGGCCTTCCTCATTTTCAGACGGGCGACAAGTGTGAGTATAAGAATAATCACTCCATATCCCGCGTCACCGATAATCATGGCAAAGAACAAACTGAAAAAAAGAAGAAACCAGAAACTTATATCAGTCTCATGATACCCGGGAACGGTCCCGAAAAAATCAAAAACAGGATTGATGATACTCACCCATTTCGGATTCTTGATAAGAGTGGGAACCCTGTCGTCTTCTTTCGGCGACTCGAGCACTAGTCCCCAACCGTTTTTTTTACCCGCAGCTTTCAAGGATTCCAGAACATCGACGGGAACAAATCCGGTGAGGTACGTCACCTCTTCATCTATGTTCATGCCGGCACGAATCTGTTCAAACTCAATACTTTTATCAAGGTTGATGATTTCAGCTTCGAGACCTTTCCGGGCTGTTGTATATGTTTCCAGCTTCCCGGTGAGGGACGAATACTCTTTTTCCTTTTCCGCTATCATCTCCTTTAAACCGGTAAGTCCCGCAGAGGGAAGAGTAAGCTCCTGAAACGAAAATGAGAGCTCTCCGGGATCACCAATAAAAACAACACGTTCACTCTCTTTACTTTTTTCTATGGTGATATAATCCAGCTCTTCCGGGATGCTCTCTTTATCTTTGCTCCGGACAATGCAAAAGTGAAGATCCATCCCCTTCTCTTGCAATTCCCGGACAGCTTCCGGATTAAAATCCCCCCAGGGGAGAAGCGTCTCATATTCGTTATTCAGGCGGTCCAGATTTTCTTTACATTTCATAATTTGATCCTGTAAAGAAAAAATCTGTTCACTTGTCTCAAAGGGGTCAAAGTTCGAAGGAATGCTCATATCCGTGTTTTTCTTGTCTTTGACCAAAGGAATTATTTTAAGGGCTCTTTCTATTCGCGATCTCTTTTCCAATAATACGGATAATTCCTCACTCTCTGCATCCGGACAATCGATATGGAGAACACCTAATTCCTTTAACCGGGTTAATGTCTCTTTTTTATGTGAGTCAAGGACAAGGATTGTCGCTTTTTTCATTTTAACAATCATCTAGTCGGCCTTCCTCTTTATCTTATTTTTCGCTATTTTTCCCCGTACAACGGCATTTGTTTGTTGATCTCCGAGATAAATTTTAATCATACGGATAGTTTCCCGTGCCTCGGGGATTTTTACCTTTTCAAAAAGGTTCACCCTCTGGCTTGTGATACGCAATTCTTCGGAAAGAAGAGCAAGTTGTCTGGTTAATACTTTCAGTTCTGCTTTTAAGGTGATGGTTTTTTTTAGTTCTTCCAAAGCTTTATCCACCCAGAGCGGATAGATAAAAAGATCATAATCCCGTATCTCAATATCAAGGTTTGAAAAAACAGGTATGTCAATTCCCGCAATATTTCCAATATCCGTATCTATGGATTTGATGTTCAGTAATGATGAAAGATCGTATCCCTGACCGAATAATTCTATCCAGGTAAAAAGGGCTTTTTCAATCTCTTTCACTTTATCCGCTATGTCATCTCTCTGTGCTTTTATTTTGCGGATCTCCATCTGGAGCTGCTGCTTTTTAAGCATAAGAGTCGGGAGATACCGTTTAAAACGATTGAGTGCTTCTTTATGTTTTTTTAATTCATTTTTCGTAAACTTAATTCGTGGCATTGCTACTCTTTACTTTCCACTCCCTCGGGCCAAAATGTATTGGTGAGTTCTGTCCTGAGTCCCGTCTCTTCCGGTGTAAAACAGGAAGCAAGAATCTCCCATCCGAGATCAAGGGCCTTCTCAAGGGGAATATTGACCGAGAGGGCCATAAGTTTTGTTTCAAAAAGCTCGCCATATTTTAAGAGTTTGCTGTCCCATTCCGAGGTACGAAATCCCATGGCTTTCTTTTCAAGGGCTTCCCGGTAAAGGGCATAGAGCTTGATCATACCATCCATTAATGCACGGTGATCTTCCCGTGTATTTTTATTCACAAGTTGTTTTAACCGGGAAAGAGATCCGAAGGGTTCGATTCTACCGTTCCGTAAATAAAATTGACCTTCCGTAATATATCCAGTGTTATCCGGTATCGGGTGGGTAACATCGTCACCGGGCATGGTGGTGACGGCGAGGATGGTAATGGATCCTGTTCCTTCAAAATCAACAGCTTTTTCATACCGCGCCGCAAGTTGACTGTAGAGATCTCCAGGGTATCCTCTATTAGAAGGGACCTGTTCCATTGTAATGGCGATTTCTTTTAATGCGTCGGCGAAGTTTGTCATATCGGTGAGTAAAACGAGTACACGTTTTCCGGTTAATGCAAACCGCTCTGCCACGGCCAAAGAGATATCCGGGACAAGCAATGCTTCTACGATCGGATCTGCCGCGGTGTGGACGAAAAAAATTGTCCTGGAAAGGGCTCCGCCCTCCTCCAGGGTATCCCGGAAATAGAGATAATCATCATATTTTAATCCGATTCCCCCGAGGATAATAAGATCGACTTCTGCCTGGAGGGCAATACGTGATAAAAGCTCATTATACGGCTCACCGGATACTGAAAAAACAGGGAGTTTCTGGGACTCAACCAGAGAATTAAACACATCAATCATCGGGATACCCGTCCGTATCATATTCCGGGGGATAATACGTTTTGCAGGATTAACAGAGGGTCCCCCGATTTCAATCAGGTTTTCCGTGAGTTCCGGTCCGTTATCCCTCGGCATTCCGCTCCCGGTGAAAATACGTCCCATCAGGTTATCGGAAAAGGAAACCATCATGGGGTGTCCTAAAAACCGTACTTCGTCGCTCGTTGATATTCCCCGTGAACCGGCATATACCTGAAGTGCCACAAGGTCATGATCCAGGCGGATCACCTCTGCAAGGGACTTCCCATGGCCGGAGCTCACTTCCGCAAGCTCACCATATTTAATCCCGTCTGCTTTTACCGTAATGACATTTCCGGCGATCTGTTCAATTTTATTATAAATTTTTCTCATATCACTTATACCTTATTCAAACGTTTTACGAAATGTTGTTGTTAATTCTTCGGCAGTTTCTACCTGCTTCGCGGCAAGCATATCTTTTATATCATTTTCTATTTTTTTAAATGAATCACTGTCCATTTCCGCGCCATTCAAATCAAGGAATTGTTGACGCAGCTGATTAAAAAAAGCCCGGGCCTCCACTTTATCTTTCACCTTAAAATGGGCCATCAATATTAAAAGCAGGAGATCGAAAACATACCTCTGTCTCTGGCTGCTCGTCGAAGCATCCACAGGATCAAAGGCATTCTGCTGAAGATAGACATAATCAAGGAATTCACTCTTTAAATAGATGATATAATCATCCAGACTCGTGCCTTCTTCCCCCACAACCTTCATCATCTGGTCGATCTCATTTCCATGGAAAAGGATCTCCCGGGCATAGGCGGTCTTTTTCGCCCCCACTGCACCGGGATATTTGGACCAGCTCTCCAGGGGATGGATCGCGGGATACCGGCGGGCATCGGAACGCTCACGGGAAAGCCCGTGAAAAGCACCGACTACTTTGAGGGTAGCCTGAGTCACGGGTTCTTCAAAATTACCCCCCGCGGGACTGACTGTTCCCCCGATGGTAACAGATCCGGTTTTACCATTTTTAAACTTCACTATCCCTGCCCGCTCATAAAATGTCGCGATAACTGACTCAAGGTACGCGGGAAAAGCCTCTTCCCCAGGAATCTCTTCAAGACGGCCGGACATTTCACGCATTGCCTGGGCCCATCGTGAGGTAGAATCTGCAAGGAGAAGGACATTCAGCTCCATTTGCCGGTAATACTCGGCCATTGTCACTGCCGTGTACACGGAAGCTTCCCTGGCTGCAACAGGCATGGAACTGGTATTACAAATAATAATAGTTCTTTCCATGAGGGTTTTTCCGGTTCTCGGATCGATAAGTTCGGGAAATTCTCTTAAGGTTTCAACGACCTCTCCCGCACGTTCACCGCATGCTGCAATAATGACGATATCTACTTCGGCGTACCGGCTTGTCAGCTGCTGAAGAACCGTTTTCCCGGCACCGAAAGGACCGGGGATGCAATAGGTTCCTCCCATGGCAACCGGTACAAGGGTATCAATGATCCGTACTTTCGTGGAAAGATGTTCCGTTGGTTTAAGGCGCTTTTTATACACATCGATAGGCCGCTTCACAGGCCATTCAAAGACCATGGTCGCCGGATATATTTTTCCGGCTTTATCTTCAAGCTCACAAATAGTCTCTTTACATGAATACGTACCCGGCTTTACAATACTTTTTACGGTAAATGTACCAAAAAGATTAAAAGGCACCATAATTTTATGTGTAAAAATTCCCTCGGGAACAGTCCCCAGGGTATCCCCCCGTTCCACAGTATCACCTGTCTTTGCAATGGGAGTAAAATCCCACCTCACTGTCTCAGACAATGGGGTAAGATACACACCTCTCTCCAGAAAAAAGCCGCATTTTTTGGCTACCTCGGGAAGAGGATTCTGGAGTCCGTCAAATATTTGACCTATGAGTCCGGGGCCAAGTTCAACGGCCAGGAGTTCCGATGTAAACTCAACGGTATCACCGATCCCGATCCCCTTACTCATCTCAAATACCTGCATCTCCGCGAGATTACCCCTGATTCGTATGACTTCCGATTTCAACCGTTTATCACCTATAACGACATAGCCCACCTCGTTCATTTTTACGTTTCCCTGGTATTCGACAACGAGCATATTTCCAGTCACACCAACGACTTTCCCGGTTGTATTATTCATCTTTTATCTCCAATGAATTTAATTCTTCTTCAAATTTATTTATTATATGTTGATAGGACTCTTCTCCTTTTGTTTTGTCCGATTTCCCTTTAAGTCCTAAAATTTCGAGTTTGAGCTTGTATATGATAAGTTTTTCAACATCAAAGTAATGGCCGGCTTCCAGGTGATCCAGAAGAGTCCAGCGTGCTTTCCGGATTATCTGTTCACCGGTAAGCGGCGATTCCTGATTAAACGCATTTCGCGCTACCTGAACCGGTTCAAAAACAGTCTCTCCATCCTGAACATACATATCAGGGGATACACCCTTTTTCTTCGAGCGAAGGACCACCAATTCATTCCTGAGAGATCTTTCCCAGCTATAAAAAGCCGTTAAGATTGCAGGATATTTCTTTTGTGGTAAAGGAGGAACCAAGCCTGAGTCTTTAATCAGGGAATAATCTCTGGGATTACATTCCTTTTCACATTCCTTCAGGAAATGATCCAATTCCATAGGCAATGCCGATTCAAAATCTATAAATGGTAAAGCCGCGATTGTATAATAATACTGACTCAAACTTGATTCCCCTTGGAAAGTGCCTGGTTTATACATTCTGCAAGTCTTGGATTCAAATAAGCGCAGAGTGCTTCTGCGATCCCCTTATCCGTAATATCATAAAAAGCAGAACTCCCTTTTTCCGTAATTCGAAACCCGGTATCAATTCCGGGAGCGCCGGAAATAGTGACACCTTTTTTCATGGTATCTGCGAGAGACGTTGCAAAATAGGTTTCCAGATCTTTGAGATCTTTCTGCGACAGGAGAACGGAAATATCGGAACTTCCCTTTTCTATCCATGCATGTATTATTTTCGGAATCACATCTTTTATTAATCCTTGAGTAAGGGATTCCTTTACTTCTTGTGCGATAAGAGCATCAAATATCGCCCCAATTTCCGACCGGATCGTCAAAATCAGATCCCTTCCGGCCTGGGACAAGGCTTGCTTTCCTGTTGTATCCAATTTTTCCGTTTCCGCTTTTGCATTCTCTATAATGCTTTCAGCTTTTTTATTCGCGTCAGAGATAATATGTTGAGCTTTTTTATCAGCCTCCGATAGTATCTCTTTTGCCTTCTTTTCCGCTGCCTCTATACCTTCGCTTTTTATTTTATCAATAAGCTCTTTTACCTGAACTTCCATTGCAACCTCTTTTCAAAAAAGTTAATTAAATTGATTATAATCTCTCCTGCATAAAAGAGTGATATTTATCGAAGAAAAAACCATGTGATACTATATACAGACATTCTACTTAAGGGAGAAAAAATAATCAAGTAAGGAAATTATAAAAATTAATATCCCTCATAAAAGCTCATAAAAAAGTATCAGTACTTTTATACACTACCGAGACTGAGATCACCGTATATTTTATACAAGGTTCCATCTCTCACAACCTTCAAATTTTTATCCGGAAAGAATTGAGGTAATTTGATATTTATTTGTTCCACAACCTTTTCTTCGATTTCTTCCCGAAGATCATCGGGTATATGAGAAAGGGTCACCAACCTGATCTCAATGACATACCCCGGGCCGAATTCAGACCCAAGTCCGATGGAAAAGGTAGCACCCACATTAAAAAGTCCGTCATGTTCTTTGTTCGAGGTTGTTCCGCGTTTTGCCCTGGAAGGATGAAGGGGATACCTGTCACCATAGGTTGTTTCAAGGTAATCATCTATCTCATCAAAGAGTCTCTTTAATTTTTTCTCCCATTCAAGGGTTTCGGAATGCATGAGCATAATTAACTATAGATTATATAAAGTTTGAAAAATATGCAAGTAAGGGTGATAAAAATCGGGCTAAAAAATGAAATATGTACAAAATCCGGAATAGTAAATTAGATTTATACTGAGTTTCCGGAAGAATTACCCTGCCATTATGCCTGATGAATATACATATACACCTTGTCAATCTTTCGCTGGATGAGTGTATAAATACCAGATCCTAATCCATATTCATCAATTCTCGCCGTGAACCTTGCTTTTACATCACAAAGAAAACTCTCTATATCCTTATAATCATTGGGATCGATTGAATCGACAATTTTCATAAAACTCGAAATTCCGCAGATTTGATTTTTTAATACCGCAAGATTCTGCATGAATACGTAATCCGTTATTTCCTGTTTCTCCGACCGCTGTTTTAGTCTTTCAATAAGATACTCAATATCACTCTCAAGATCTTCCATCTCTATCTGGAGAATCTTGAGGAACTTCGGAATAAAAGTCTGCATGTTATTCCCCTTTCCCGGTAAGAGCTTTTTTTATCACATCAATCTCTTTCGAAAGCAGGGCTTCCATTTTTACTGATGACTTTTTTAAGACATCTCTCGCGGATAATTCGGGGGATGAACCTTTTCCGTGTTCACTTTGTGCATGAAGACATTCGACAGAATTGGTATACACGGTTTTTCCATCTGCCACACGAATTATCCGGATCGTCGCCCGGGCTTCGGAAAGGAAAACATTATATTTTTTTCCTTTATATTCATACTGCTCAATATGAAAACAGTCATTTAATACCGCGCAGATATATGAGATTTGATCTTCCAGCCCAAGATGGGTGATCGCCGATTTATCTCCATTGTAAATCTGTAAAAACGCTTTTTCATTTAAACCTGCATTAGAAAGAGTAAAATCCAGGGCAACATCTTTCAGGTTATTATACACAGCATTAAAGATATCCGGATCTTCGAAATTACCATCGGGATACCGCTCCAGAACAAAAATCGATGCCTGTCTCGATGGGGGTGCATAGATAAAAGACCTGGTTATGGTAGTAAACGTATAGGTAAAATCCTTTTCCTTATAATAAAGATAGGCTTCAATTATATTTTCTTCATTCGGATTATCAAAACGTGTCACAATAACATTTGCCTGGCCGTGATCATTTGTTTTGGCAACCAGCCCACTCATAATACCTGAACCTTTTATAAACCTGAAGGCCACCGGGGCATTTGCAACAAGGGACCTCCCGATTCCCCCGTCATACGTGAGAAGGACACTCGGCTGAGGAAATATATCAAGGGTATCTCCTTTTACCTGATTCAAAGAAGAATCGAGCCATTCCGGTTCAACCTCCAAAAAAAGGGCTGATTTCAGTTTATTCAGTCGTGTCTCGGCATCTTTTGCAAGCTCAATCGCCTCTTCCGGTGGATTCGTCATCGCCTCCTTTTCGGCAAGCACTAAAATAAGCTGCTCGATTCCCTCGGAAATCGAACCATAATTTATTTTATCGATACCATTTTCAAGATACTCCTGCATCGCGGAAAGTTTGTATACATCCTTTTCTTCCGGTTTTGTTGTGTCTGACGGCGCTGTCGTCACTGTTGGTTCGGCCGCAGCATTTCCATTATTTTTAACAGAATCATCAACACTGACACAACTCATCCCCACTATACCAAGTACAAAAAAAAGTATGATAAACAATTGTAGTCCCTTATTCATAAGAATCATCCTTCCTCCAAGGCAAGTTCTCTCCCCGGGCGAGTAACCCCGCCACCTCTCTACCACTTTATCTCTATAGATTGTTTTTCTTTTGCCTTTAATATATCAATAATTGAAATTTTGTAAACGAGTTGCTTTTTATTTTTTGAAATCTCCCCGAGACTCGCTTCCTTGATGGGGCCCGGGGTGTGAATCGTATAGACAAAATAATATCCGGAACAGTAGGATTCAAGCATGGCGATTGAATCTTCTGTAAATCCTTCGTCTCCGGCAAAAGGAAGATTCTGCCGGAAAAGGGTTGAGTCTTTGGATTTTTGAAAAAGATAAGAATCATCACTCTCTCCGAACAGAGCAAGTGCTTTTACATTTGTGAAAGAAAATGACACATTTACGACGGTTTCATTATCAATCTCTTTCACAGAATGGGATGTTACTGCGATTCCTTCCGTATCTGCTAATAAAAGTTCGAAATCTTCCTTAGAAAGTGGTAATGGAAGGGATGTTGCTTCATCTCCGATTCGTCCAAGCTCTTTCATCACCTGTGAAACGCGGTAGGAGAGTGTCATAACCCCGGAACCATCATTATTCAATTGCAGATCACTCTCAATTTGGATACAGGAAGAAAACATCATACACAATAAGAGTAAGAATATTCCTTTTTTCATGTGCCGGCTCCTTTTTTAGCGTCCTTTTAATAATCGGACATCTCTCATCTTGTTTTTATATCATTACGCAGGCTACGCCCGCAACCCAAATAATTAATTTATGTCAAGGTTGCCGTTATGAAAATTCTTGATTTCTTGTGAACCTGCGTTTCGCTATTATTCCACATTTTTTGTTCAAAAAAAGTGGAATA
>JAFGRV010000661.1 GCA_016934975.1 Spirochaetales bacterium
ATTATGGCGCATATTGATGCGGGAAAAACAACAACCACCGAACGGATCCTTTACTATACGGGGAAAAGTTATAAAATTGGTGAGGTTGATGATGGCGAAGCGACAATGGATTGGATGGAACAGGAACAGGAGAGAGGTATTACGATTACTGCCGCCGCTACCACCTGTTATTACCGGGATCATCAAATTAACATTATTGATACTCCCGGTCATGTTGATTTTACGGCGGAAGTGGAACGTTCATTACGCGTTTTAGACAGTGCTATCGCTATTTTCTGTGCGGTTGGAGGTGTGGAACCTCAATCCGAGACAGTGTGGAGGCAGGCAGACTCATATCATATTCCAAGAATCGCATATATAAATAAAATGGACAGAATTGGTGCGGACTTTTTTCTGGTTCTAGAAGATATGAAACAAAAGCTGGGGGTCACCCCCGTACCCCTTTCGATCCCCATAGGAAAAGAATCCGATTTTGAAGGTGTCATCGATCTCATTAAAATGCAGGAAATACATTGGAATCAGGAAGATAATGGAGCAACCATGCGTTATTCGGAGATTGATGCTTCCCGCATTGATCTTGCAAACAAATGGCGGGAAAATATGATTGATGCTTTTTCATCTCATTCTGATATTCTTGCGGATCTTTTTATAGAGGGAAAAGAAATTCCCGAAGCACTTCTAAAAGAAACTATACGAAAAACCTTGATTGAACAGCAGCTTATACCTGTGTTTTGCGGAGCATCATTAAGAAATATTGGTGTTCAACCCCTTCTTGATAGTATTGTCGATTATATGCCGGCACCGGATGAATTGCCGCCCATTAAGGGATTTCACGCGAAAAGTGAAAAAGAAGTAGAAATACCCTGCAAAATAAACGGTCCTGTTTTAGGGCTTGTATTTAAAATTCAGTCTGACCGTGAAGTCGGGAGTATTTCTTTTATCAGAGTATATTCGGGAACTCTCAAAAAAGGGGTCGCAGTTTATAATATCAATAAAAAGAAAAAAGAACGGATTAACAGATTATTACGATTACATTCAAATAAATTTGACCAGATCGATTCAATTTCTGCGGGTGATATTGCGGCTGTCGTCGGTTTCAAGTTAGGTCAAACCGGCGATACCATCGGCTCGGAAAGTTTTCCGATTCTTCTTGAAAAAATGCATTTCCCCGAACCGGTTATTTCAATCGCCATTGAACCGAAAACCCTTTCCGAGCGTGAGAAATTACAGGAAGTACTTCAGATTCTTGAACGGGAGGACCCGACATTTACAATAAAGGAGAATGAAGAAACCGGTCAGCTTCTCATTAGCGGGATGGGGGAACTTCATCTCGAGGTTTTGGTAACAAGGGTAATAAAGGATTTTAAAGTAGAAGCACGGATAGGGAAACCCCAGGTTTCTTACAGGGAATCGATTTCCAAGAAAGTGGTACACACCGAAAAATTCCATAAAACAATCGGCGGCAAAGAGAATATAGCGGAAATTACCCTGAAAGTCGAACCCCTACCCAGAGGTTCCGGGAATACCTTTAAAAATGAAGTGAATAAACACCTGCTTCCGGAAACATTTATAGAAGCGGTCCAGCGGGGTGTTCAAAACGCTTTTGCTTCGGGAATCATGTTTGGTTATCCGACGATTGATATCGGTGTGACCTTCACTGAATCCCAGTATAATCCTGCTACATCGACAATATTTGCTTTTGAAGCTGCCGGAGCCATGGGATTCGATTCAGCCTGCCGAAAAGCAGCGCCCTTATTACTTGAACCGATTATGATTGTTGATATCATGACACCGAGTGAGTATGTGGGAGATACAATCGGTAACCTCAACTCACGGGGAGGAACGATTATCAGTCATGAATCACGGACAACCATAGAACATATCCGGGCAGAGGTTCCTCTGGCAAAAATGTTCGGTTATTCTACTGCGCTCAGAAGTATTACTCAGGGAAGAGCCACCTTTGCGATGGAATTCTCTCATTTTGCTCCGAAAGATAACAAAAATATTTAAGCCATGGATTATCCGGGAAAGTAAATTCCTGATTTCATACCGCAACGCTCTGAGGGCTGATACTGTTTCATCGGCTTATTACACATTAAATAGTTTTATACTATAGTTGATCCGGATTCTTTTACCTACTGACCCCAAAGCAGGTAGAAAGACAGGTCACATTGCACCCGGCAAGACACTCATTTTTGCAATTACCCGTACAATCAAGACGACAGGAAGCAGTGCAAACATTACGACAAGTAGAGTCACAATCAAGACGACAAGAAGAGCTGCAAGATCCCGAACAACTCCCGCCACAAAATCCGAAACAGGTCGTTTGACAACTATTCACACACTGAGTCGTACACGTCGTCTCACATCCATCCGCACAGATTTCGGAACAGGTCCCTTCACAACCATCTGCGCAGTTCAATGTACAGCAGCCGGCACAATCATCCGCACAGGTTGCTATACAGGTATTTTCGCAATTGTCTGCGCATGCTGCGAGACAAGTTCCTTCACAATCATTTGAACAGGTGGATGTACAAAGATCTGCACACGCTTCCTTACAGGATCCTGTACAGTTATGCGTACAGTCATCTGCACAGGTAATGATACAGGAAGTTTCACAATCATTTGCGCAGGTCGTACTACAATTTCCTTCGCAATCATTACGACATGTTGCGGTACAGTTACCCACACAATCATTTGCACAGGTAATAATACAGGAAGTGTCGCATCCATCTGTACAGGTTGCACTACATTTTCCTTCACAATCATCCGAGCACGAAGATGTGCAGGTTGCAGAACATACGGCTTCGCAATCTTCAGCACATATTTCCTCACAATTATCCGAGCACGATGCGGTACATGTATCACCACACCCGGGAATCGGTTCACAGCCGGAAATAACAAATCCGAAGATTGCCAAGGCAGGAAGTACTTTTTTACCGGTATTTTTTATAAAATCGCGTCTGTTTATTTTTTCCAATTTTAATTCATTCGTGGTGTCGTTATTAGAAGGCATTCTGACCCCTTACATTTTTAAAATTAAATCCAGTATATCCATAGAATTTTGAATTGTCAAGAAAAATATTTTTTTTCTTCTTGTAAAAATCATTTCTAAAGATCAAGTCTTTGTACGGGGCATTTTCATCGCTTTTTTATAATAACCGATCATTATTTTTGCAAGATTTCGTGAGGAATAGTGCTCTGCGATGACGAGGGCCTCTTTTTCTTTTGCAGCACGCAAAGTATCATTTTTTATGAGAGAAAGAACCTTCTCTGCAAATAGTTCTTCATTCTCCTTTACCAGAAATCCGCCTTTATCACCTTTCATAATATCGACTACTCCCATTGCATCGATTGCAACAATCGGTTTTCCATATGTCATTGCCTCCAGCAAACAGAGTCCTTGTGTCTCGGTCCGGGAAGCAAAAACAAAAATATCTGAAGCGGAAAGAATCTCCATAACCTCGTTTCTTTTGAGGTATCCAAGGAATTTTACTTTATTTTCCAATCCGAGTCTTTTAGCGAGAAGCAGAAGCTTCTTTTTTTCAGGTCCGTCACCAATCAGAATGAGACATGAATGCGGTATATGCTCTTCAATAATTCTAAATGCCCTGAGAAGGAAAGCAAAATTCTTTTCTTTCGCCAGTCTCCCTACACTAATGAGAATATTATCGAGAGGAGGAATTTGATACGTACTCTTTGTTACTTCGGGAGATACAAAAGTTGGATTCATTTTTTTCATCCCTGTAGGAATAATAATGACTTCTGATTTTACTCCATAACTAAGAAGGACATCCTTGATAATCCGGGAGGGTGAAATAACAAAGGCACTATAATTACAATATGTCCTGCTTGCCCAAATTGCAAAGGGTATGATTATTCGTTTCGGTAAAGGAACATAGTGAACATATTCGGTAAGGTAGGTATGATATGTTTGAACAAGAGGAATTCTAAGGCGTTTGCTTAGGTATAAAGCGAATAGACCCATCAGAAAAGGTGTGTGAAAATGTATTATATCAAGGTTCAATTGCTTAATTTTTCTAAACTTCATTGGAAAAGGAATAACCATCCTGTATTCACGTAAAAGGGGATAGGGTAATGAAAAGTAACGAAAAATATTTTCTTCTTTATTACTATTATATTGTTTTTTACCCCGTTGTTTAACTCCGGGACAAAAAACAAATACATTATGACCTAGTCCTTCAAGCTCATTCCTGAGTGTTTCTATCGAAGTGACTATTCCATTTATTGAGGGTTTAAATGTATCTGTAAATAAGCCAATATTCATGCTTAATTTTATGAAATCTATATGACATTATAATAAATGTCAATATCGGAATGTCCTTTCCTCAATATAAAACTTCTTGACATTCCTCTAATATGAGAATAGAATTATGTACAACTGTTTTGTGTTTGTCATTTCCTGACATTACATGAGTGTTCTCTGGTACTTATAGTAAAAGGAAATGATACACTTTCTACAATAAAGTCGAAAATACACCTTGTTAATACAATTATTGGAATTCGACGAAGTCGAAAATACACCTTTGTATTACAATTATTGGAATTCGACGAAGTCGAAAATACACCTTTGTA
>JAFGRV010000662.1 GCA_016934975.1 Spirochaetales bacterium
CAGGTTACTATTAATATTCTCTGTCTGAATCTGAGGGATGAAGTAGAGATTAAGATTTCCGTAGGTCTGATGAGGTTGGACCAAACAATTCTCATCAAAAACATAAGAACTGTCCACGGATGCACCATAGTGCTCCAGAAGGTATTGCAGGCCCGTATCGGCAGGGGGATATTGTTTGGGCATCTGATACCCATAAAGCTGTCTGTTTGCTTCCTGTTCGGTTTCGATGAGTGCGTCATAGAAAATAGCAAGAGATTTTCCCTGCATGAGGAATTGGTCGATCTGGAAAAGTTCCCAATCGCTGAATTTGTCTCTTGGTCCCGCAATAACAAGACATTCGATTCCTTTGGGAATCCTCTCGTCATTACTGAGATTGATTTCTTTGACAGTATAATTTTCAGAGAGGACACTGTTAAATATATTTGCAGTCAATTTCGGTACATTAAGATTTGGCCGTGTCTGGGCAAGGGCCTGGAGTTCCATATCATCCCAATGAAGACGGACAGAACCATGATCCGCGATATACCCGATATATTCATTTATATTGATAATATTGGTGACGGTCTCATTGATGACTTCTTTTAAAGTATCTTCGTCGGCGAGTTGGGGTTGTAATCCCCAGGGTGTTCTGAAAAGTTCAAGAAAATTATATTTCTCGATTTTATCCGCATATTGGATTATGAGATCCGCGTAAAGTTTTATCGACTCACCGTCATTTTGAGTTCCGGCAAGGAAATATTTGGGATCAAGCGCTGCGTCTTCCGGTTTGAGCTGTTCTTTCGAAGGATCTATGTTTATGTACTGGAGTTTATTATAGTTCTCTTTATTTAATTCTTCGACAATTTTTTCTACTTTGTCCGGAATATCCGTAAGGGTAGTCAGTACTCCAAAGAAATCCGAAGAGAGAAAGAGTTTCACTTTAATCGTATCTTCCAGGGCCAGGAGAGCGGAGATTTTATTGTTCATTTTCTGGATTGTTGTGGTAATATTGTATTCGAGTTTTTCCCTGGAGGATACCTGGGGGAGGGTCTCAATCACGTCACCATGAATAATTGCCATTCCCATGTATGCTTCTCTATAGATAAAGGTATCATTCTTATAGGTTTGTATTTTTACAGGGTTAATTCCATAATCCTGAGCCATTTCTCTGTTGCTTTCTTCCTGGGGTGTCAATTCTCCTTCTCCGCCCACATCATAAAAACGGAAATTGAAGTTTTTTCCGCCGTAGATCGCGTATTCCTGGAACATATCTTCCACATACTGATGGAGATCAAGGTATTCGGCGGGAAGATCATCGGAGAAAAATGCCCGGACCGTGAGTGGTTCCTGTAATGTGGCGACAGCCTGCTTACTCGCTTTGGAAAGTGAATAGATCCCGATATCGGTAAGATCGAACCGGAAAAAGAGTTGTACCCCAATAATATTAATTAATATGATGATGGCAACATAAAGGGAGAATTTAAGGAATTTATTAAATACCCGTTCTGTTCGTGCAATATTGACAGGGGGAGTAAATTTTATCTCCCCGAACCCGAGGATCGGTATCCCGATAAAGAAAAACGGGATAAGGAGAAAAAATGACCAGGTTTTCGTTTTCTTAAAACATGCACCTAATTCCGAGGCGACTATGATCCAGGGGATGATTGGTATAAGGAGGAAAAACACACTCCACCACGGCAACCCGATAATTTCCATAAGAACGACAAGATTGTAGCCAGGGATAAGTGCTTTCCAGCCCTCTCTGCCTGCTTTTTCGAATATTCCCCAGAGACCTGCACAGAAAATAGTGAGGACACCAAGAAATAGTAAGACTAAAATTATTGTTAAAAGAATCATATTATATCCTCCAATGTGTGGTTTTCATTACGTATCGAATATTTCATCTGTCTCTCCTTATTTCTTTTCTTCCATGATGAGTTTTGTTCCGTAGAGGGCAAGAAAGGTGAGGGAGACAAAGTATATGACATCCCGGGTATCAATAATTCCTTTTGCAATATTCTGAAAATGGACATCCGCACCGATATATTGTAAAAATCCCATTATAAATTGTGGTAATGGCATAAAAATGATTGCTTTATCAAAAACCCAGAAAGCAAAACAGATAAGCCACCCAAGGAGTAATGCAACGATTTGTTTTTTTGTGAGAGAAGAGACGAGTAACCCGATTGCACAGAATGCCGCGCCCATGAGGAGTGCACCGAAATAACCCCCGATTACCGGACCCCAGTCAAGTTTTCCAAGAAATGAGATGAAAATTGCAAATGAGGTGGTAGGAAGGAGAAAGATCGCCGTGAGGGTGAGGGCCGCCATAAACTTTCCAAAGATAATATCCAGGAAACTGACAGGCATTGTGAGAAGCATCTCGTATGAACCAAGGTTAATTTCTTCCGAGAATAAATGCATGGTTATCGCGGGGATAACAAAACAAAAAAAGATCGGCAGAAGTGAGAAAAACAACCGCATCGTTGCCTGGTTTCTTAGAAAGAAAGTATACATAAAAAAGAAAAAGAATGCGGAAATAAAAAGAAAAATTGATATAACCACATACGCAACAGGGGAGACAAGATATTGCCGTATCTCCTTTTTATAAATATGTAAGACACCTTTTACTGTGATCATGTTAAACCTCCCTGGTAAGTTTTTTGCATAATTTGTTTAGTGTGATTTCTTATTGTTTTCATGCTAAACCTCCCTGGTGAGTTTTCTGAATATAGTTTCCAGAGTTGCTTTTTCCCGGAAGAACTCCAGGACATTCCAGTTATTTTTCCGGATCTCCGAGTAAATAGCTCCTCTGATGTCTTTATCGGTTTTGCATTCGAGAGCGAGACTTACGGTTCCATTATCCTCGGATATTTTTTTAAATTCGGAAATTTCAGAAATACTTGAAAGAGTAGATTTTATTGTATTGAACTGTGCATTTTGAACGGTGAGATTAATAACAAAATCATTACCGGCGGCTTTTTTCAGGTTTTGAATATTATCATCCGCGACAATTTTTCCTTCATTGATGATAATAACACGGTCACAGGTTGATTCGACTTCCGGCAAAATGTGTGTCGATACGATGATGGTTTTCTTTTTTCCGATCTCCTTAATAATGTCTCTGACCTCAATCCGCTGGTTCGGGTCCAGTCCCGATGTCGGTTCGTCGAGTACAAGGATTTCCGGATCACTCATCATCGCGTGGGCTAATCCGACCCGTTGCTTGTACCCTTTGGATAATTCATCAACACCTTTGTGCATCACTTTGTTAAGTCCGCAGAGATCCGCGAGTTCTTTGATTCGATCTTCCCGCTTGCTCTTGCTTATTTCCCTGATATCAGCAACATATGATAAGTATTCATATACAAGCAGGTGCTTATATATAGGAGCTGATTCAGGAAGATAACCGATCATTTTTTTGATATCCAGGGGATTGTCATAGATATTAAAATCTTTGACATAGACCATGCCCTCTGTGGGTTGCATGTAGCAGGTGAGAATTCTTAAACACGTTGTTTTTCCTGCACCATTTGGCCCGAGGAGACCTAATATTTCTCCCTTTCTGATCTCAAGATTAATGTGATCGAGCGCACAGGTAGTGTTGTAGTACTTTGTAAGATTTACAATACGTATCATACTTTTCTCCTGTCATAATTTTTCAGAAATTGAGTTATATAAAGTAGATATGAGAAAACAATGAAAAACAGGTTTTCTAAATTCTCATTTTTATATAACCATATAATTTCCGGATTATTAATAGCTTTTACTTTTTATAAAGTTTCAAACAATTATGCTTTATAAAAGTTACAAAATTAATAGACGTTAAATAAGAAAAAGTCAAGAAATTTAGAATAGATGTGCTCTCTTTTATTATCATTAAATTCAGGATTGTCGTTGTCACATTATTTTTTTTCCGACAAGGTTTTTCTATATTTTTCCGGATCTGCTTTAAAGGCAATAATGCGGCTTCTTCCTTCTTCTGTCGCTCTCTCCAGCGCCCGTTGCGCCTCCCGGATAATTGTCGCCGGACTTAAAAGACGGCCATTCCTTGAACTGAGACCGATAGAAACGGTGATCGCCTGGTTTTGGATAACTTTTCCGGAGATTTTTTTCTGGAAGATTTCGAGGTTTTTGATTCCCTCATAAAGATCCGTATCCGGAAGGATAACTCCATAACATCCTTTCCCATATTCAAATGCCAGATCCTGAAACGGAAATGTCGCGAGGATTATCTTTGCAATTGTCTCATAAATTTCGCTGCCGGAGGTAATGTCGCCGAATTTATCTATCATGATAAATGCCAGCACCATGTCCTGGTTAAAGGAAGCCGTCCTGTTTATTTCAAATCCCAGGCGTTGTGAAAGATGTTCTTTCCATCCAAGACCGGTCTGGGGAGAAAAGAGCTGCTCTGTCCCTTTTCGCTCCGAGGTGTGAAAAGATCCTTTGTTACTATCCGAATGTACTTCTTTAAGATGAGGGCGTTCAGTGGTGGTCTCTTCCCGGGCATTAAGTGTGGGATTGTAATATTCCTCGTTTTTTATTTCTTGTTCGGATATCTTCACTTTATGAAGCTTGTGAGGTTTTGTCACTGCAAAGAGGCGTATAAGGATCGTTACCATCAGCCAGAGGATTAGGCTTAAAAAACCCCATTTCAGAATTCCTGTTATTTCATTTTTTAAAAACGGATAGAACAGGAGTTCCATATATATCATAGGTTCATCTACGAGTTTTTTAGTGAAAGAGACTCTGATGTAGGGGAGATTCATATATGCCGGTTTTCCTTCCCAGTCCGGGTCTTTTTCCGCGTTACTAGTCACAATAGGGCTTTTTATTAAGGTTTTTGAATTAGTTACCCTTTTTTCAATCCCATAGAGAAGACCTTTTCCGGGGGAATAAAGGGTGATAAGAAAGAGATGATCCTCGTTTTTTAGAATATTTTTAATCCGTGATCTGAATAGCTTCGAATCAAAAGATTTGAACTCATTGTAGGATGTGCTGATATCTTTTTTTATATAAATAATGTGTTTCTCAAATTCTTTGACATTGTCTGTATAGCGGGTGTAAAGGAGAAAACCAGTAATGCCGCATAAGGCAAGAAAAGCGATGATACTGAATAATGAATATATAACTATAAGAACTTTTCTCATTTCAATATTTATACCTTTTACTATTAAAAGAAAGCCGCCTGCCCTGGAGGTGGTCTTTTACTGTTTTATTATC
>JAFGRV010000663.1 GCA_016934975.1 Spirochaetales bacterium
AATGTAGAAGGCAAAGCCTTCAAAACAATGAAATATTGGTAAACATGGACCACCCCCAAAGGAGGTGGCTTCCTTTTGATAGTGAATAAGGAGAATGTATTTAATGAGTGATAATATTACAAAGGTTAAAATCGGTGAAAGAGAAATAATTTTACTCGGAACTGCACATGTGTCGGAAGAAAGTGTCAACGAAGTTGAAGATTCAATACGGAATGAAAAACCCGACAGGGTATGTATTGAGATTGATAAATCCCGCTATACCTCCCTCACAAACAAATCAATGTGGAAAGATATGAGTATCCCCCAGGTATTAAAAGAGAAAAAGGGATTTCTCCTCCTGGCGAATCTTGTGCTCTCCTCTTTTCAGAAAAGACTTGGTATCGACCTTGGAGTAAAACCCGGTGCGGAAATGATGAAAGCAATAGATATTTCCGAAGAGCTTGGGATTCCTTTTTCTTTCTGCGACAGAGAGATACAGACCACACTAAAAAGAGCATGGTCAAAAACCGGATTCTGGGGCAAGAACAAGATGCTCGCGGCAATGATCAGTTCTGTTTTTGTAAAAGAAAAATTATCAAAAGAAGAAATTGAAAAATTAAAAGAGAAGAATGCCCTGGAAAACATGATGGAGGAGCTCGCCCAATACATGCCTCAGGTAAAATCGGTTCTTATCGATGAAAGAGACAGATTTCTTGCAACAAAAATATTTACATCCGAAGGTAAAAAAATAATTGCCGTTGTCGGAGCGGGTCATGTTAAAGGGATTATCACATGGCTGAACAATCTCCATGAAGGCAAAGCGAGTACGGACCTTTCCGATATTGATGTTGTTCAAAAAAAATCTTTCATATCCCAGACGATTCCCTTTATACTTCCTGTTATTATTGTAAGCATTATCATTCTCCGGTTTCTATTCGGGGGCGTTAAAGGTGGGGTTGATATGTTAACAACCTGGATTCTCATTAATGGGACTCTCTCCGCAATCGGCGCCATCATTGCGTTTGCACACCCTATCACGATAATTATAGCTTTTGTAGCGGCTCCGATTACATCTCTCATCCCGGTGCTTGGCGTGGGTCTTTTTACGGGGCTTGTCGAATATAAGTTCAGAAAACCCCATGTAGCCGACTTCGAAAATATAAGCGAGGATCTTACTTCCTTCAAAGGGTTTTATAGAAACCGTTTTATCCATATTCTTTTAGTCTTCTTCTTTTCGAACCTGGGAAGTACAATCGGGACATTTGTAGCAGGGGTGCCGATCATAGCGGATTCTGTAAGAAATCTTTTTGATTTTATTATGAATCTTTTTTGATAGAAGAGTATACTCTTAATTTTTATCTTTGGCTTCGGAAAACTTAAAAACCTGTTTACTCCTTTAAAAAGCCGACCGGCTTAGGCTGCGAGGATACAAATTATTCTACAATATCTCAAATAAGATATGGAAATTATATAATTTATTATATAATATATTATGGAATTGTTACAAATAGAAGAGAACTCAAAGAGTTATTCTTAAAAATAGAAGTTTTTAGAGATACCCTTTATGAACAATTGATTTTCATTATAATGAAAAAAAGTACTATACAAGGGAGTAGAAAATGATATACAAACCCTTATTGTATGAAAAAAATTCAACCGCATATCATTTAATGAAAAAGAACATCTCACTCTGTATTCTTACCTTTCTCCTGCTCACCGGGTTTATAATAGTTCACTTGTCTTCCTGTTCAATTCAGGAAAATAAGAGTACGCAATTCACGGTGAAAAACGGATATATTGATTTAAGACAATGGAACCACAGGTCAACTCCTATCCTGGATTTAAACGGTGAATGGAAATTTAAATGGATGGATACAGATTCATCATATGCAGATGAAAATTATGATGATACCAGTTGGGAAGTATTTAATGTTCCCGGTGTCTGGAATAGTCCCGCACGTCAAGGAAAAGGATACGGGTGGTTTCGGGCGAAAGTCCGGGTTGATCCCCATATTAATTTGGGATTATATCTCCAATACAGCAACATGTCTTATGTACTTTATATTAATGGAAAAGAAGCAATAAGAAACGGAGAACCGGGAGAATCAAGAGAAACAACTATTCCCGAAACCATACCAAAATTCACACGTCTTCCAAAGGCTGATACACACGTGATTGCCTGGAAAATATCTAATTTTCATGATATTCAGGGAGGGCCTTTTCATCCTCTCAAGATAGGTAATATCGAAAACATCGAGCATATGTTCTTTATCAATAATTTTAAAAATATATTTATCTTAGGTGTCACCTTCATTTTTATAATCTTTTATGTTATACGATGGAAGATGAGACCTCAAGACAGAGCATCTCTGTTCTTTGCTTTATTTTGTTTTATGATTTTTCTTCGTACACTTTCTACAAGCCACTTACTGGAACAGTTATTACTTCCATTTGCCATACCGACAATGGAGATTTGTACATGGAGCAGAAAAATAGGATATGGGAGTGTTCCCTTAATCTGGACCTTTTTTTTACTTTTCTTAAGAGATATCTTCTCCAAAGATATTTCCGCTAAAATCCCCAAAAATGATAGTAAAGATGGTTTTACTTATATAAGTAGAGTCATCAATAAAATCTTCCTTATTACTTTTGTTTCATCGGGAATTTTACTTTTCGCTTTTACGTTATTAACTCCCATAGAAGTATTTACGAATTTTCTCGTGGTATACGAGACCCTCGCGTTCCTTGCGGGAATTTATTCCCTGGTTATCCTCATTTATGCAATTATTAATAAAAATAAATATGCTCTTATAACTGCCTGTGGTTTTATTATTTTCTTTCTTTTTATAATAAATGATATTCTTTTTACAAGTTCAATGATCTATACCGGCGATTTGTTACCGATTGGTCTGGTGATTCTTCTCATTTTTCAATCGACTGTTTTATCAATGCGGAGTGCACAAGCATTCAGTAAGGCGGAATACCTTTCCGAACATTTATCCAAAGAAGTACACAAAAGAACTCTCGAATTAGAATCGGCAAATAGTAAAATAAAGAAACAAGCCCAGGAACGAATACTCATTTTCATAAAACTTGCTCATGAGATTAAAAATCCCCTC
>JAFGRV010000664.1 GCA_016934975.1 Spirochaetales bacterium
AGATCATGAGCAAGTTCAAGTACGGTTTCTCTTGTAATACCGGAAAGAATGCCGCACGAAGGATCCGGCGTGAGGAGTTTATTGTCTTTTATGATAAATATATTGTCTCCGGTACATTCCGTAATATACCCTTCTTTATTGAGCATCACGGCTTCAAGACACCCTGCCTGGGTTGCTTCCATTTTTGCGAGAATATTATTCAGGTAATTAAGCGATTTAATACGGGGATTAATCCCATCGGCAGAAAGCCTCCTGATAGAAGAAGAGATGATGCGTATTCCTTTTTTATAAAATTCCTCGGGATAAAGTTCGATATCGGCGGCAATAATTATAATAGAAGCTTTCGGACATTTCCGGGGATCAATACCCAGATCACCTTTCCCCCTGGTCACCACTAAACGGATATAACCATGTGTGGTTTGGTTCAGCTCAACAGTTTTAAGAACCTGTTTTTCCATCTCTTCCATAGTGCAGGGTATCGCAAGATTAATTGCCCGGGCACTCATATAAAGTCTCTTTATATGTTCCTTTAGTTTAAAAACCTTACCCGAGTAAACACGAATCCCTTCAAACACACCGTCACCATAGAGCAATCCGTGGTCAAACACGGATATACACGCGTTCTCTTTCTCATGATAGGTTCCATCAATATAAATCTTCATGTATTGTTTTCCTCCTCATCCTTAAAAATATCTCTTAGTTTTGCATATTTTTCTCCAAACCGGTCTATCAGGGTCTGGTTAAATCGCTTTACAATCTTCATTATATAAACATCGTGTTTTATATAGTCTTCTGCAAGGGTCACGAAGCCCCTGTTTTCCGACCATGCACCTTCGACTTTATTGTTTTTAAATACTGTTCCCATGAGTGCCTCTTTTGCATCGGATACAAGGACAAATCCTCTTCCTCCCTTTTCCGAATAAAGGGTATCCTCTATAGGGTGAGGAAATATTGTACCAACTTTATTGACGGGTTTACCAAAATGAACAATAGCGATCGGGACACCTTCTTTTTCTTTTAATTTCAAAATTTCAATTATTTCATCCAGTTCCTCTCTCCACAGGGAGATGAGAAGCGATGCTTTTGCATGTGAAATTATTCTTTTACCCTGCTGTACAAGGGTTGAGTAATCCGACAGATTCCAGATGTATGATACATTTGTCTCTTTTTTTATCCGGAGAAATTCTACCTCAAGACTTGAAAGAGTCATATTTATCCTGCTTTTAAAACTCTCTACAAATTTTTCAGGTTCAAGAGGGATATAGCGTTTTTTGCTGTTTTCTGCAAGTTCCAGTACAACCTCTCTTTCGAGAAGTTTAGCCAATACTTCATAGATTTTTGATGTTGGGATTCCCGATGCTTTCGCTGTTTCATATGCCGTGGCCGGATGGTTCTCTAAAAGACTGATATATGCCCGTGCTTCATACGTCGAGAATCCAAGCTCTGTTAATTTTTGTACTATATTGACTACCATAGTAGTTAATATAGTACAGATAGGGTAACATGTCAATTATTTTTTAAAAAAAAATAAAAAAAGATTTATTTGCCTGCAATTGTATAAGCAATTGATCTTCCTGTTTTACCTGATTCGTGGATAAGTCCCATTTTTTTTAAACAATAGGTCATTTTTGTTGCCGTTTTTATATTGCATTTAAGCTCGGAAGAGAGTATTTTGTTCGTGAATGGAGAGGGGAGGGCAGCGGGGAGCAATGCTAAAAAATCTTTTTTTGTTTTAAAAATTTTTGATTCATAGACTTTCACCAAACGCCGTTCGATAATACTTATTCCTTTTCTTCTCCAGCTTCCTTTGCCGTCATTGCACCGTACTTCCTCTTCATGAATAAAGAGTATTTCAATTTGAAATCCTCTCTTATTGATAAGAGTGGGAATGCGTATAAGTTCATTAAAAAGATCAATGGGTTTTCCTTTTTTCGGTGATTTTCGTCTGCGGATTTCAACTGAAGTGAGAGGATCGATAAATACAATCGATTTTTTTCTTCGAACAGGATAAATAAGCCGGACTTTATGTTTTCTTAAGAGATTTGTCAGCTTGATTTTTATCGCGGAGAAATGAGCAGTCTGAATTTCAATAAGCAGATTATCCCTCACAATATCGATAAAATATCCGTCAATCCCTTGTTCGGAGAGATCACCGGGACGTATATAATATTCTTTTAATTGTGAATGAAGTGAACCTTCATTGAGAAGTCCGATCTGATTCTTCTTTTCTTCTTCTTTCATAATTCCTGTTTGTTTTCAATGTAAAAGATGCCGGGAGACCTTAATTTTGCAGTTCCCGGTGATCTCAATGGAAATAACACCCTCCCTTCATCTCAGGGTATTTAAAATTTCCGCCCAATAGGGATGAAAAAACCAGTGACCTTGATGAGGATATAAGGTTGCATGGCAATTCCGTAATTTTTCTTTCATATAATAGACAGCACTTATCGAAACATTTTTATCATCTTCTCCATGCCATAAATAAACGGGAATATCAATCTCTTCAAGTTTAAAACCCCAGGGATGAGAGAGAATGAAAGCCTCCCGGGCAAATCCCCGGATGCCCCGGTGGGTTGCTTCACAATAATGTTTTATGAGTTGTTTCTTTATTTCAGGCTGCATGAGAAAGCGGATATCGTCTTGGGAATTGCCCGAGAGCATTTTGTTAAAAAAAAATTCCGGATTATGCTGCGGATTACTCACAAGCCAGAGGAGGGGGCGTAAAAGCCATGGAAAATAAGTCGCCACAAAAACTCCGATTCTTCTTATCCGGGGTAATTCCTCCCGTGCTCCGGGTATATCAATCGGCCCGACACCGGCTATAACACCCGCTTTTGTAATGCGCTGAGGTATTTTATAGGCGCAGGCTAATGCATAGGGTCCTCCTGCTGAAATCCCGAGGACTGCACAGCGGTCGATCCCCAATATGTCAATAAAGGCTTTTACATCTTCGGGCCAG
>JAFGRV010000665.1 GCA_016934975.1 Spirochaetales bacterium
TCGGACCCTATGAGGCGGAGGTCCCCACCATTGAAAAACTGGAAGCCTTTATCAAAGAGCAGGGGTATTCGATCATAGGCGACCATGAGGAAGAATACCTGAAGGGACCGGGAATGGGATTTGTGAATCCCCGGGATTATTACACCATTATCCGTTACCGGATAACAAAAAATGAAGGAGACATAAATGAAACACGAATTAAATAATATCAAAATGGGGATGACCTGGACGACATATGTCGGGAGTGTGTACGGAATTGTGCAGGCCGCCGGATTATGGCAGGGAGAAGTATGGGAATTGATGGGGATGTCCGGAATGGCTTTTCAGTTTATTGTTCATGAAACCGCCTGCCCCTCTTCGACTACAGTGTATGACTGGAAGGATACCCACTTTCATGCCATGGACAGGGTCGGGCTTCATACCGATTCCATCGGGATCACGAATCAGCCCGGATTAAACACCTTTACCCTGGTTCAGACCCGGGCCATCAACCTTATAAAAGAATCCATAGACAACGGCCGGGGGGTTGTGGTGTGGGCTCCGTCCCCGGTCCTTGAGTTCGGAATTATCCGGGGATATGACGACGCGGAAAAAATTTTCGAGGTCCTGGACTGCATCAACGAAGATCCCGATCCCCTGCTCTATGACAACCTCGGACGGAGCGAAGTGCCGATGCTCTACATTCAATGGTTCCTGGACAAGGTTGATGTGGATCCGGAAAAGATCTACCGGGATTCCCTGCAATACGGTGTTTGGAACTGGGAGCAGCCCCATTTTAACCGGCATTACGCAAAGGGCCGGGCCGGGTATGACAACCTCGCCGCCACCCTTGAGCAGGGAAATTACAATCCCTTTGGCCTGACTTATATCGTGAGTGTTTATGCGGATTCGAAAAAGTGTCTGGCCAATTACCTGGATAAGATCGGGAAGAAATCCCGGTATCTGCAATCTGTTGCAGAGGCAGCGGAATTGTATGCGAGAATAGCGGAAGGATTTGAAACCATGTCACAGATTGCACCCTTCCGGGGTCCTGGTGCCGCGGAAATCGACAAGGAACGGATTCCGGAGATGATTAATGTGGTCAGGGGATGTCAGGTCATGGAGGACAAGGCTATGGCAGGGTTGCGGAAGGCTTTGGAAATTAAATAGTTCTTATTTGCTAATCCGGATTTAGGTTGTTTCATTCACTTTATAAGATGAAATGTGCTATCAAATAGACTGTATAAAGTCCTTTATACAGTCTATTTTCCACCTCCGGTTAACTATTTGGATGTAGATTCTATTACATCACTCTTGGCATCATTACGGTTTTTAGCTAAAATAACCGCGTACGTACTCATTGAGTGCTATAAATCTATTTATAGACAGGAATTAATCATGAGTAAAATAAAGATACAGAATTTTGGGCCAATAAAAGCCGGTTGTATCGATGATGACGGATGGATAGATATAAAAAAGGTAACCTTATTTATTGGAAACCAGGGTTCGGGCAAAAGTGTTGTGGCAAAATTAATATCAACTTTTATGTGGATAGAAAAAGCTCTTGAAAGAGGTGATTATAGTAAAGAATGGTTTGAGGAAAAAAATAGATTAGAAAATAATTTTTTACCCTATCATCGTTTAGAAAATTATTTTTTGAAATCAAAAAATGGCCAAAACAAAGCATATTTTGAATATCTGGGAAATGCCTGGCATATAACATACGATGATAATCAACTAATATTAAGAGAGAGGAATCACTCAAATTACCACCTTCCCCAAATCATGTATGTCCCTGCAGAAAGAAACTTTATCGCGTATATGAGAAGTCTAAAAGAATTAAAGCTTTTTTCTGAATCATTAAAAGAATTTCTTACAGAATTTAATAAAGCAAAAAGAAATATTAAAGAAACTATTTCTTTACCGATTAATGATGTAAATCTTGAATATGACGAATTAAAAGACATTACACATGTAAGAGGAGTTGATTATAAATTAAGTCTGTGGGATTCATCAAGTGGTTTACAATCTCTTGCCCCATTATTCCTTGTATCTTTTGCTTTATCACATTCGATCTTGCATCAAAGTAAGAAAAGTGAGTCGATGAGTGATGACCAGGCAATTCATTTTAAAGAGAAGATTAAATTAATAGTAGAAAATGCAAGCCTGACTGATGAGCAAAAAAGATTGGCTATAACCGCACTATCTACAAAGTTTAACAAAACAGCTTTTATAAATATTGTGGAGGAGCCGGAGCAGAATTTATTTCCGGCCTCACAATGGGATCTCCTGAAAAGCTTACTTGAGTTTAATAATCAGAGTAAGGGTAATAAGTTAATACTAACAACTCATAGTCCTTATATCCTCAATTATTTAAGTATTGTAATTCAGGCAGCCGGTGTGCACAATAAGATTAAGGAAAATCAGAATTTAAGAAATAAATTGGAAAAAATCGTACCGGCAGCCTCACTCATCAATGCCGGCGATGCCGGTATTTATCAGTTTGATGAAGAAAAAGGAACCGTGTCAAAGCTAAAAGATTATAAGGGGATACCTTCGGATGATAATAGACTGAACAACATTCTCCAGGAAGGAAATGTGCTTTTTGATAAATTACTGGAAATCGAGGAAGAATTATGAGTCTTAATTTCTATAAGACTGATTGCCAGGAACCACAAAGAAATGATAGACACTTTGGCATATGCGATGATGAAAATGGAGAAAAAGCATACACCGATTTATCCAATCAAAAAAATGGATTGCGGCCGTCCTGAATGAAAACAGGAATCTTATGACTTTTACAGCTATCGATAAATGTGTCCTTCAGGATTCCGAATACCCGGACAGGGGACGCTGTGACGGAATGTTAACCTCTGAAAA
>JAFGRV010000100.1 GCA_016934975.1 Spirochaetales bacterium
AATGACTTTAAGAAATTCACTTTGAAGATTTTACCTAACAGTCCGCGGATATGGGAAGTTGTTTGACATCTTTACCTTTTCAATGATTTTTTAATTTATTCGGAGAAAACATATATTATAAAAACACCGGACCTGTAGAATTTAGTGCACTATTTCAACTTATTTAACTCTATGGACAAATCTGTTTCTATCCGGGCAATCTTTTTCAGCAGACCGGGAATCAGAACTTTATAATCGGCCGTGTTATACTCAGGGTTTTCCAAAACGGCCATGATTTCTCCGTACTTTTCCGATGATTGCCTGAGCAGGGAAGCGGCTTTTCCGTAGTGCCCCTTGCTGCTGAACTGGGCTTCAATAAAATCGGCATTATCCCGGCGGGAGTATACGCCGTAGCGGAACCAGACCGGCAATAGATTTTTCCATCCCCACTCCGGAATGTCCGTGGTTCTGATCTCCTTCTCCAGTGCCAGGCAGGATTTGGCTCCAGTGGTCAAACCAATAAAAGGGATATTGATCCCTTTTGTCATTTCACTATTCCGTTTCCAGACAGCGGCCGTATCGGTTTTTTTCTCTGCTTTCTCAAAAATCATAAAGGAATACCCTTCAGACGCGCCGAAATTCCGTTGCAGGGTTTTGATACCTGTCAGGAAAGAACTGATGGGGGCCATCCTGCCCATTCCGGCATCAGGGGTAAATTCCTCATGGAAACCCGGTTCATAATAGATAAAACTGTCTTCTGTATATCCTGTCAGTACGGCTGCATGGGGGAAGAAGAATGTATCGTCAGTCAGGCAGTTATAATCGTACATGATCATGACCGGATAGCCGGTGTACAGGGCGTTTTTGACTGCTTTGACAAACAATTCCTGGTCTGCAGACGCATAGAGAATTCGTTTCAGTCCCAAATAGGGCGAAGCAAAGATAATGCCCCTCATTGGATCGGAGATCGGCATGAATGTAGAGAATTGATCCTTATGGAATCCCCCATAGGAAAACGCCATGAGCCAGTTGTAGTATTCTATCGGTTCGTGAACACATGCCCATTCACCGATCATCTGCAGGGAGGTGGGGATACAGTAGGCTTTTTCCGAGGCTATCCAGGTCAAACCCTCCATCTGAAAGGTTTCGGGCAAACTGCCGATTTGTTCCCGTATTATAGGGGTTGAGTCGTACACCTGATTCTGAAAATTCCTGCAGGAAAAAACCAGCAGTCCCGGGAGAAGCCATAACACAGCCATTTTACTTTTTTTCATAAATTCCTCCTTAAAAAAGCTTTGCTATCTCGTTGAGATAGGATTCGTACTGTTTCAATCCGATGTCCGTTATCCGGTAGGTGGTTTTCGGTCTTTTCCCTTTAAATTGTTTTTTCACGGTAATGTATCCGGCTTTTTCCAGTTTAGTCATGTGGGTCGACAGGTTTCCGTCTGAAATATCCAGTTCTTTTTTAAAAAAGCTGAAATCTATCTCATCACCGCTGGAGAGAAGAGCAAGAACAGCCAGCCTGTATTTTGAGGTCAGGATATTGTCGATCCGGTTCAGATCCAGCTTAGCCATGCCGAACCAGCCCTAAAACCAGCAATCCGCCTCCCATCAGCAGCGCCTCCAGAATCAGGCTGTAATTGGGGAAAAGGGCAGCAGGAATAGCGGCGGTAAAAAATAACCCGGCGAAAATATATCCTAAAGTTGACTGCAGCAGGGCCGCTGTTACCAGAGTACAGAGAGCAATGACCGGAAATGTAAAAGCGGGAAGATACGCCAGGGAAAAGACCGGAGACAGAAAGTTTATCCCAAAAAACATGGAAATGACGGCTGTCCCTCCAAGCCACAGCATTACCATATATTTCATCAGAGAAGGATTGATCTGCTGTTTCTTCCGGATTTCTCTTCCTATTAGGAAAGATAGTATAAATCCTGCGGCAATGGTCGTTAACCACAGAAACGGGATCAGCTCTATTCTTGAAAAATTAACCAGAAGCTGTGAACCTGTCCCATTCAGAAGAATAATCAGTCCCCATATCAAAAATATTTTTCTGTAGGCTTGTAATTTTATGGCAGCATTTTGCAGGACTTTACGTAAAAAACGGATATCCTCCGCAGTTTTTTCCCGGTCAGTCATCAGACTCTCCTTTCTACAAATTACTTTGTATTAAAGAGTATATATGTATTAAAGAATAAAGTCAATTGAATTCATAAAAAAAAGACCGTCCTGCACACTATTGCTATACAATAGGCATTCAACAAGACGCACAAAAAAATCACTTGCTGTTTTCATCAGAAAAACTGGCATCCTTTCTTCTAAAAAAGTTCTCGACTTCCTCTGAGTTCCTATTTTAGTTTTAGTGGTGTATCTGTCATATCTTTTGTGTTTGAGATTGGCAAATATACAAAGTATCCCTATGAGGGAAACTCATAATTTAAGGCAATGAAGTAAATTTCCTGTTATAGGCTGGTTTGCGGGGTATGTGTAGTAAATACATGATAGGGAATTACAGGAAATGCTATCAGATTGATGATACACCTTAATTCATACAACCTCTGTTTTTTTTATTTTTTTTTGTTGATCGATTTCCCTTTGTGTTGTAGAATGACTGCAAATGGCAGGAACGTGGCCATTTCTTAAAAATGCATTGAGCGGAGAAAAGAAAGCATCAATATTTATTAATAAAAATATAAATTGAGAGTTTTTTTCAGAAACAATCTTAAATATTATATTAAAAAATGTTTTGATGGAAGTAAAATGAATAATTTTTTTGCTATTGGGATTATTGGTGAAATATTTAGGGGATTATTATCTCTTAATTTACAAAAAATTTATAATTCAGATTTTAACAGCGAAAGCATAAAACTGGCTTCCCCTAAGGATGTGGAATCAGGGGGATCTGTCCGTCTGACTCTCTTCCTTTATCAAATAGTAGAAAACGCATATACAAAAAACCAGCCAATGAGAAATACAGGCGCCGGTTCGGTCCGGCAGCCTCCCCTGAGCTTAAATCTTTACTATCTTATCACCCCATATGCCGGTGAACCACCGTATGACAGCGAAGTAGAAAAAAATATCCTGTTAGGCAAAGTTATGCAAATCATCTATGATAATGCGATATTAAAAGGCACAATTCTCTCTGATGCCATGAAGGAAGTATCCCTGGAATATGATAATATCAACTATATATGTTTCAGCCTGAATCCCATTTCACTTGATGACCTTACCAAACTCTGGAATGCTCTTGATATGCCCATGCAGCTTTCTGTAGCTTATGAAGTCAGGATAGCATTTATTGAATCGGAAAGAAAAGAAAAAAGACCACGGATAATCAGTAAATCAGAGGATTTTTATCAAAAAGGGGGAAGCCATGGCAGTTGATTCTTCTCAATGGATTCCCGGCAGGCGGCTCAGAACAGAGCTTGGTTTTACCGTATATCTGATAGACGGCTTTACAGGGAAAGGCGGTATTATCGGAGAGGCCGATATTATGCTGCCCGGCATGAATAAAAAAGCATATAAAAATAAAAGTGATTATTATAATTTTTTCAAATTATCCGCCGGTACATACAGCCTGCAGGTGAATGCAGGTTATTATTTAAATAAAACTATTGAAGATATAACAATACCCAGGAACAATACCTATACTCTTTCATCACCTCTTACGACAGGTTCCGTATCTGCCCGATTATCCGATATAGCCGGATTGAGGGATGGCGATGTCCTGGAATTTATAAATGGAGAAGCCCCGGCCGAAAGACGTATAATTTGGAGGGACACTGACCCCGGGGTGCCGGTAGTGCACTGGGTTAAAGATCCTGCCGGAAGCTTACTTTATAATTACCCGGTGGATTCTCCTGTATCCATTCCATTTCCATTTAACTATGTGGTACCTGTTCTATTAAAACCATGTTATCTATACCCATACCCCGGGGGTACAACTCTTTTACGCGGAACCGTCACGGATGCGAAGGGGACTCCTTTAATTAATGCAGTAATCGAAACAACCGGGCTGCATATCAACACCAATACATCCATTAATGGGGATTTTGCTCTTGCATTTCCTATTGAGCAGGAGGATGAATTAATTACAATCATGGTAACACCAGAGGGACTGCCTGTACAGACCAGTGAAAGCCGGGTAAAAAGGGGGAAAGCCGTATCAGTTGAAATTGTTTATTATTGAATATATATAGCCGGCATGTAGTGTTACTACAACCAGATTAACGAAAATATTGTCTGATTTGCCGGCCAGGCAGATGCTTTTTATTAATCCGTCTGGTTCGCATTTTCCATGATCATACCGGCCTGATCTGCGGACAGTTACTTCGTAATTTCCAGGAGGTTTTATATGCCTGAATATTTATCGCCAGGTGTCTATATGGAAGAGGTAGATACCGGTTCGAAAACTATTGAAGGAGTGAGCACCAGCACCGTGGGAATGATTGGAGTAACCAAACGGAGCCCGGAAGATGGGCTGCCTGTCCTGGTGACAAGCTTTGCTGATTTTAAACGGAATTTCGGCGGGTATTTTGACTTTGGATTTTCTCAAGAGCATCAGTACCTGCCTTATGCGGTGGAAGGTTTTTTCCGGAATGGAGGTAAAAGGGTATTCATTAAGCGAGTACCCGGTACCGGCGCGATAAAATCAACAGTAACTGCAAAGGGTGAACCAATAGTCACACGTATAAAGGCAGACGTAATTGAAGAAGGTGTTTCTGCAATAACCGTCAAACTTGCAACATTACGTGGAATTTATAATGACCTAGCTCTTACATTAAAACAGGTAAAAGACGGGATAGTAACCGATGAAATAGGCTGTACTGTAACTTCATATGACAGAACAAGAATGGAAGCAACTTTAGACATTACAGGAGGAGACACAGATGTAAATCTAAAAATGAAGTATACAACAGTGGAATTATCCGGGACCCGTAATAATACTTTTGTGATTAATGCCAGGGATAAAGGATCATGGGGTGACGATATCATTATTAAAGCTTTCCCGGAATCCGCGGCAGGTGCAGAGCTTGAAGAAAAAGTTGATGATAGAAATTTGAGGTTAAATTCTACAAGAGGTTTTTATATTAACGCCTGGATAGAGATCGATAACGGGGTAGCAAAAAACTACAGAAGGATATCCGAAATTAATGGCAAAGTTATTATTGTTGATGAGGATATTACGGATGCGGTAATGGACTTGAGCGGCACTTCACCAATATATATCAGCACCTGCGAGTTCGGTATCTCTGTGAGTTATGAGAGTATATCGGAGCATTTTACCGGGTTGACCCTGGAAAATGTTCCCGGGCGGTATTATGTGGATATTATAAATAAGCAATCTGTTTTGATCATTGCCGGGGAACCCGATTCTGATGCGGTTACCGGCCCGATATATTTCCCATGCGGTGATGACGGGGTGCATATTATTCCCGGATCAGGCAGTGACGGAAGCGCTCCAGCAGACGGAGATTATATAGGAGTAGATGACGGGCCTGGTACCCGTTCGGGGATAAAGGCAATGGTGGATATAGACCAGGTAAGTATAGTTGTCGTACCCGGGATTACATCTACTGCTGTCCAGAATGAACTTATCACCCATTGTGAACTTCTGATGGACCGTTTTGCAATCCTGGATCTGCCCAGCGGAAATAATAATATTATGGATGTGGAAATTTTCAGGCGTAATTACGATACAAAATATGCAGCACTTTATTATCCATGGGTAAAGACATGGGATCCATTAACAAAAACATCTATTTTAATTCCCCCAAGCGGACACATTGCAGGTATATATGCAAGAACAGATATTGAACGGGGAGTCCACAAGGCACCGGCAAATGCTGTAGTCAGGGGAATAACAGGACTGGAATTCATCGTAAATAAAGGCGAACAGGATATTCTTAATCCGATGCCAAACAACATTAATGTTATCAGGGATTTCAGGAAGAACGGCAGAGGATACAGAGTATGGGGTGCCAGGTGTATCACCAGTGACCCGGATTGGAAATATATTAATGTACGAAGGTTGTTCATTTTTATTGAAGAATCCATAGAAGAAAGTACCCACTGGGTTGTATTTGAGCCAAATAATGAAGCAACATGGTCAAGAGTAAAACGTACGGTAAAGAACTTTCTTACCGGCCTGTGGAGGGACGGAGCCCTTCAGGGGAGTACTGTCAACCAGGCATTTTTTGTGCGCTGCGACCGTACGACAATGACCCAGGCAGATATAGATAACGGCAGGCTGATCATGGAAATAGGTATCGCGCCTGTTAAACCGGCAGAATTTGTAATATTCAGGATCGGTCAATGGAGCGCAGGGTCTTCTGTAGAAGAAGTATAAATGATAATTGAATATAAGGAGGATAATAACATGTCTGACAGACAAGAAAACGGACCTTATGCCGGTTTTAATTTTCTGGTAGAAATTGATGATATTGGTGATGCGGCTTTCTCCGAGTGTATCGGTCTGACTACTGAGACGGAACCGATCGAATACAGGGAAGGCGCAGATGACATAACAGTCCGCAAAATACCGGGACTTAAAAGATTTACGGATATTACCCTTAAACGTGGTATGACAAACAATTTTACCGATCTCTGGGATTGGAGAAAAAAAGTACTGATGGGTATGACAAAGCGCGCTTCCGGTTCTATAACCCTATTAAATGAAGCTCGAGACCCTGTGATGAGATGGGAGTTTACAGACGGCTGGCCTCTTAAATGGGAAGGCCCGTCGTTGAATGCCACAAGCAATGAAATTGCCATTGAGACACTTGTCATAGCTCATGAAGGCCTGGATATGATGGCTGTAGTGGGAGAAGAATGACACAATACAATACACCGGGTGTTTATTACAAAACAATTAATAAGACGCGGCAGCCTCTCTATGGCACCAGGACAGATATAGCAGGATTCGTGGGTATTGCTGAAAAAGGACTGTTGAATACCCCTGTCCGCATTGAATCCCGGAAACAGTTCCGGGCTATTTTCGGCAATTATATACCCCAGAGTTATTTGGCATATGCTGTCAACGGTTTTTTTGATAACGGGGGTGAGGCCTGTTATTGCATCAGGATAGCTGATGTTGAAAGAGCAGGGTGTGCATCGATCCTGCTTTTTGATAAACGGGACAGATGCGATGAAAGCCTCACCTGGCATACGACACTGAGAGAATACACGGAAGCCCATGCAGGGGAACTCATCCTGGAAGATGCCTCTATATTAGAAGAGACAGATTACGTGATAATCGGGAATGATCAGGCCTATTATAAGATAACAGGAATTTCCGGAAACACGGTTTCCATATCATCTGTAGTGGCAAGGGGATATGCTGCCGGGACAAAGGTGACAAAAGTGATCCCTGCTCTTGAAATTTCTGCCGTTAGCCAGGGACAATGGGGAAAAAAAATTAAAGTGCGCCTGGAAGAAAGTGATGCAGGGACAACAGTGAGCAGCGGATTCCAGGCATCCTGTGAATTCACAACAGTGAAGAGCATAAAAGATTTTGAGAGTGGAGTCCCTGTCAAAGTATGGCAGAAAAAAGATGACGGGACTATCTTAAATGCGTATCATTATGTTGAATCTGTGAACCCGGTAAGCAAAAAGATTTCCTGGGCGACTCCCCTGGCAGGTTTCGATCTTAGGGCACTCATATACCTCAGTATCATAGGTTTTACCCTGGTTGTCACATACGAGGACAGGGAAAGGGAGGTCTTTAAAAATTTATCTTTGAATGAAACCCACAGGTCAGGATTTATTGAGAATGTTATTAATGGAAAGTCAAATTTAATAACAATAAGAAAAGTGAATTCCTTAACACCAATTCCATGGAATCTACCCGATCCACTGAAGCTATCCAGCGGATATGTTTACCTGAAAGGCGGCTGTGATGGTATCTCTACAATCAGTATAAAGGATTTTATTGGTGATCCGCTGCTTGATGAGAAAAAAGGACTTCTCTGTTATGAAGATGTACAGGATATCAGCATCATCTGTATGCCGGATCTGTTTATACAACCGGTAGATGTAACTTTATACACAGATTATGAAAAACCCGATCCATGCACTTCCCGGGAAGATATCACTACGCCGGTTTTTACAACTGAAAATCCGCCTGTATTCAGTGATGGAGAAATAGAACGGGCAGTAAACTCCATGATAGATCATGCGGAGAGGCTTAAGGACAGGATAGTAATCATAGATCCGCCACCCGGCCTTGATATCCTCGAAATATATGAATGGCGTCAGAAATTCGAGTCCACTTATGCCGCATTATATTATCCATGGATTAAAGTGAATGACCCCCTGCTCATCAATGGAAATATCACCAGGGACATACCGCCTTCCGGGTATATTGCAGGTGTGTTTGCACGAACAGATATGAGCAAAGGTGTTCACAAAGCGCCTGCCAATGAAAACATGAAGGGGGTCAGGGACACACTTGTGAATATAACAGATCATGAACAGGAAATTTTAAATCCTGCAGGCGTAAATTGTATCAGGGAGTTTCCCGGCAAAGGATTTTTACTATGGGGTGCGAGAACAATAAGCAGGAACCCTGCCTGGCGGTTTATTAATATCCGGCGCTTGTTTATTATGATCGAGGAATCACTGGACCAGGCACTCCAATGGGCGGTTTTTGAAGTGAACAATGCCGAACTAAAAAACGGTATTATACTTGTTGTATCGGGTTTTCTAGAGAGCCTCTGGCGCCGGGGAGCGCTGGCAGGAAGCACACCGGCGGAAGCATTTTATGTAAAATGTGATAATGAAAATAATCCTCTCTATTTTACCGACCAGGGAAAACTTATTACCGATATAGGAGTTGCGCCTTCCATACCGGCAGAATATATACTTCTGCAGATCGGGAAAATTAAAGATAAGCTTGAAATAAAAGAACAGGGGACTGACTATGAGTAAAATTCCCGGGCTAAGATATGATCCTTTTCCCGCTTTCCGGTTTTATATAAACCTGGTTGATTCGTCAGGTCAACGGGGAGCAGCGGCTGTGAGTTCAATTAACGCCATCCTCGGCGCTGCACTTGGAGGATTTTCCGAGTGTACCGGTATGGATATGTCCATGGAGATCTATGAATACAAGGAAGGCGGGGTAAATGATATTGTTCATAAGTTCCCGACCAGGGCTTCTTATTCAAACATCACCTTAAGAAGAGGACTATGTTTTAATGATGAACTGTGGAACTGGCACTATGGATTTGTCCAGTATAAAGGCAGGAGAATGGACGGGATTATTACATTAATGAATGAGATCGGTATACCGGTAAAAGTGTGGCATTTTAAAAATGGTATCCCTGTAAACTGGAGGGGGCCGGACTTAAATGCCACGGAGAACAGTCTGGCTGTAGAATCCCTTGAGATTGCCCACGAGGGTATTGAACTCTATACACCCCAAGCACAGATACCCGGATTACTGTATTAAAAGGAGAAAATTATGCCAATAAGAATAAATGAATTGACAAGTGATGTCCATATTGAAGGGAGTGAAACAGCAATATCAAGGCGGGATATTGAAATGATCGTAAGAATAGTCATGCAGAGAATTAGGGAAGAACAGGAACGTGGGGAGAGAATACAGGGAGAAAGAACCATTACAGACCGGGCATCAGACGCACGATTTTATTAATTCCATGAAAGTCAAATTTTGACTCATGAGTATCTGCTTTTAACAAATGATTATATAACATTACAAGGAGATATAATTTGAGTGATCAGTTAAAACCAATGAATCTGAATGATCCTTCTAAACTGGTAATTGTAAACACAGATAAACAAAATAAAGATGAAATGCCCCTTCAAGTTCTTTTTAATCCCGGTGAATATTCTATAAGTAAAGGGGCAGAGATTGCTGAAATCGCCATTCCCGGGCTTGATTCGCCGCTGCTCCAGTATGTACGGGGAACAAGCGAAACCCTTACTGTTACTCTTTTTTTTGATACAACCGGGGATGGTACTGATGTAAGAGATAAAACAAAGGATTTTTATGAGCTTGCCAGGATAAATTCCCATACCCATGCCCTCCCAAAGTGCATGCTTCACTGGGGGCTTGGAGGAAGTTTAAAAGGAGATCGGGAGCCCTTTACTTGTGTAGTACAAAATATTGAACAGAATTTCACTCTTTTTAGCAAGGACGGAATCCCCTTGCGCGCCGAACTATCCCTTACTTTCAAAGAATACAGAACCCTGGAAAAACAGGTAAGAGAACTTCAATCGTATACCAGGGCCAGGATCATAAATCGGGGAGATACCCTGAGCAGCATCGCTGCCATGGAATATAATAACCCGGGACTCTGGCGTCTCTTAGCCAGGGCAAATAATATCACAAATCCTGCAAGGCTGACACCTGGTACAGTAATTCAAATACCACCTGTTGAGGATAGATATGTCTGATTCACCTGCGGAGATATATACCGGAAGGGACTTTTATGTACCTGTTTTTGAAGTAAAAGTTATGAACAGGGATTTACCAGGAACAGTGCTCTATGATGTGCTCAGCATATCATACACAGACAGCCTTGAAGAGATAGATTCCTTTGAAATAACTATTAATAACAGCCAGGATATAAGACCGAACCAGTTTAAATATATAGACGGGGAGTTACGAGACCTGTTCTTCCCGGGTAAAGATGTGGAAATATATATGGGATACATTAACAACAGGGAAAGACAGACCGAACGTATGCTTTACGGGGAGATAACCACCCTGGAACCTGATTTCCCTTCATCGGGAGCAGCAACCCTTGAGGTAAGGGGATTGAATATTATGCACAGGTTAAGGGACAGGCAGCGAACCGAATCATATCGAAATAAAAAGGGCAGTCAGATCGCCAGTATGATAGCAGAGCGTCTGGGAATTGAGATAGATATAGGGGAAAATCTCCGGAATGAAGAAGAGGTGGATTTCCTTTTTCAGAACAATCAGTATGATATTTTATTTTTAATGGAAAGGGCAAGAACTATCGGGTATGAACTTTTTGTTGATCCTGTCAGGAGAGTCCTCGTCTTCCAGCCCTCCGGAAGGAGCAGTACTGTATATAACCTTGAATGGGGAAAATCACTGATCAGCTTCAAGCCGACACTTACCACTGTAAACCAGGTATCGGAGGTAAGGGTCATTGGATACAATCCCAATAGAATGAGGCGGGTAGTCGGGAGAGCACAGAGGAGAGATATGGAAGTCCGCGCATTAAGAATGACCAGGGACATAGAACTGGTGGAGAATGCCTTCACAAACAGGGAAGAAATCATATCGGATATACCGGTTTATACAAGAGCCCAGGCAAATAACATCGCAAGGCAGGAACTCGAACGCATCGGCAGGGGTATGGTAAAAGCAAGCGGTTCAACCATAGGGCTGCCAAACCTGAGAGCAGGCACATATGTTCAGATCAATGGGCTGGGAGACCTGTTCAGTGGCAGATTTTATATTACCGGTACGACCCATACCATCAACAACTCCGGTTATATTACCAAATTTGAAGCCAGGAAGGAAGAGAGAAATGACAGAAGTGATTCCGGCGAATAAAATTAAAACATGTCCGCATGATACGCGGTATAGTCCAATAGTATTAAAAAGGAGTTCATATAAATGAGCAGAATGACAGGAGTAATCCCCGCTATTGTAACGGCGGTGAGAGAAGGCGAGGTAAAAGTGAGATTCCCGGGTTTACATGAACAAGATCTGGAAACGGATTGGTGCCGGGTGGCAGGTCCTATGGCAGGAAATGACAGGGGTGTTTTTATGATGCCTGAAGTGGATGATGAAGTACTGGTTGCATTTGAACAGGGAGATTTCAATCATCCTTATGTTATCGGGGCTCTCTGGAATGGTGTTAACCGGCCGCCCGAGAATACTCCCGAAATTCGCGCTATCAAAACGACCGGGGGACACCTTATTGAATTTAATGATATGGCAAGCATGCGAAATATCACGATCACTACCAGGAGTGGTAATCGGATAGTCATGAATGACCATACAGGAGAGATCAGTATTGAGGCCAATAGTATGCTTAATTTCAGGGCACCTGTTATAAACCTTACGGCAGAACAGGCGATCGGCTTGTGTGCCCCGTCCCTATCCTTTGGTTCATCGGAAATTGCCGCTGAACTAAGCTCAGAGAGTGGGTTAACTATTAATTCACCCTCCCTGGATATTCAAACACCGGAAGGCATAAATGTTGCCGGACAAATGGACATCACGGGAGCTACAACAGTCAATGGAGCTACAACAGTCAATGGAGCTGCAACGGTCAACGGGGCTTCGACAGTCAACGGAGCAATGACTGTTATCGGCCCATCAGGCGGCCCCGTCGCAGTTACAGGGAACCGGTTGCAAATTACATAACAGATTTTACCGCTGCCGGTATATATCTCGACTGAGTCGAATACCAATCATATTGATTGAAGGTGTCGTATGAATGTAAGTACTTAAATATATATTATAAAGGAAAACAAATGGATTTTTTAGGCAGGGGGTGGAGATTCCCGATTAAAACCAACCGCAAAGGCGGACTATCCTATTCTGAAGGGGAACGGGACATAGAGGAAGCGATATGGATCATTCTCGGGACAGCGAGGGGAGAGAGGCTGATGCTCCCGGAATACGGCTGCGGCATCCATGATCTTGTATTTTCACCCATTAACTCGACTACACTCGGTGAAATTAAACACCATGTGACAACAGCTCTCCGGGAGTATGAGCCGAGGATTGAAGTTTTAAAAGTACTTATAGAACAGGATGTTGATGAAGAAAATAAGCTTTTGATAAGCATCGATTACAAAGTGCTCAAAAACAATAGTTTCCACAACATAGTCTATCCATATTTTATAACAGAGAGAGGGGGAAGATGATATGCCTTTAAAAACTCCTAACCTGGACGACAGAACATTCGAGGATATTAAGCAGGAAGCACTTAAGCTGATCCCGCGTTATGCCCCCGGCTGGACAGACTGGAATGAATCCGATCCGGGGATCACCTTAATTGAACTTTTTGCATGGATGACGGAAATGATCCTTTTCCGGCTGAACCAGGTACCGGATAAAAATTATATCGAATTTTTGAAGCTCATGGGAATAGAACTAAAACCGGCTGAACCGGCATCTGTTGACCTGACATTTACTCTCACCATGGGTGCTGCCACGGCTGTAATCCCGAAAGGCACCCGTGTGGGTTTAGCTGAAGAAGGCGGGGGAGATAAACCGATTATATTTGAAACCGATGAGCCCCTGGTTGTCCTGGGCGGTGAATTAAAAGAAATTCAATCCCTTAACGGATCATCTTTTAACATTTACACTGAAGCAAACAGCGTTACAGGGAAGGAATGGTACTACGGCTTCGGCAGGAATGCCCTGAAAGATAACGCACTTTATCTTGGAATTTTACTGGATACGGAATTTCCCTCAAAAGAAGTAAAACTCACTTTTTATTTATATACGGAAGATCTTATAAGCAAGGGAAGCCACTGCGATACTAATGAGAGCAGTATATTTTCCAGTGCCAGGGTTGTGTGGGAATTCTGGAACGGAAGTTCATGGAGAGCTCTTGAGGTGATTAAAGATACGACAAGGTCTTTTTCTCAAAGCGGGAGCGTATACTTTAAAGGAACTCCACTCATGCAAAGATCAAGCCAGGGTCTTATAACAGAAGAAGACCTTTACTGGATCAGGTGCAGGATAGTGGAACCAGGATATGAAATTCCCCCCAGGATCGATTCGATACTCTTAAACACTGTAACTGCAAGGAATGTCAATACCGTTAAAGGTGAAATTCTGGGTTCCAGCGACGGGAAACCGGACCAGCAATTTATATTAAGAAATAACTTTATAATTGAAGGCAGCTTGATACTCCAGGCTGATGAAGGAAGTGGATGGCAGACCTGGGAAGAAGTTGATAACTTCCACGCTTCCGGCAGGGATGACGCCCATTATACACTAAACCGGCTGACCGGTGAAATTACTTTTGGCAATGGTACAAACGGGAGAATTCCACTGCCTCATCCCGGCAAAAATAACATAATGGCCCTGCGCTACCTCTACGGCGGCGGCAAACAGGGAAATGCGGGAGCAGACAGCATTACAGAACTTCAAAGCTCCCTCGCTTATGTGGAAAAAGTCACCAATAAAAGACCTGCTGCAGGGGGGCGTGATGAAGAAACCCTGGATGAGGTGAAAACAAGGGGACCAATGGAATTGAAAACCCGCCACAGGGCAGTGACAGGTGAAGACTTTGAATTTCTTGCCATGGAAACCCCCGGAATACGCATAAGACGGGCAAAAGCCCTGCCGCTCTTTCACCCGGATTATCCAAACTGCCGTGTGCCCGGAGTTATCAGTATCATTATTGTACCCGAGGGCCCCGGGCCAAATCCCCTCCCTGCCGAAGGCACAATAAAAACCGTATGTTCACACCTCAACAAACACAGGCTTTTAACCAGTGAGGTATATGTTTTACCCCCTCTGTATACGGAGATCAAAATAAAAGCTGAAATAATTGCAGGTGATGATGCGAATGCAGCCGCTCTTTCACTTAAGCTTTCGGAAAATCTTGCCCGTTTTTTTCACCCTTTTACCGGCGGGAGAGATCTAAAGGGTTGGCCTTTTGGAGGAGATATTTATTATTCTGATATGTATAAAATCGTCCTGGATACCCCGGGTGTGGAACGAATAGAAAAAATACTCATTTATAAAGATGGTGAAGAGCAAGATAAATGTGAAAATGTGGAGATACCCGGCAACAGCCTGATTTTATCCGGGGAACATGAACTTGATGTATACTACTATAGAAGAGAATAAACTATGAATTATGATGATAAAAAATTTATTTTTCTTGATTCGATTACCGGTTTCAGACTGCAGGAATCGGAAGGAGTCAGGCTGGATAAAGAAAAAGATGGACTTACACTGGAAAAAGCCCCCTCCTTACTAAAGGAGCCGACAGGTACCTTTGGAGGTTTATCTCTGCCGACCGGTATAGCAATAGATAAACTCGGAAATATATACATGGCGGACATCGCTCATGCAAGGATCCTGAAATACGGTATCTGTGATAGTCTTCCTTACCCTGTCCCGTCCCTCGGCGGTGAGGGGGAAGAAAAAAAAGAATTCCGCCAGCCCGTGGGAATTGCCCTTTCAGACAAGGGGGATCTTTATGTGGCTGATACCGGAAATCACAGGATTCAGGTTTTTTCCCTGAAAGGATTCTCATTAAAGGCTATCTGGGGCAGACCCGGCTCCATGTATATAACAAAAGAGATAGATATAACTTCACCCCGGGACATTGCACTGGATTCAAAAGGAAATATCTACATCACTGACAACAATACCGTGCATAAATTTAATCCTGATGGTGAATTGATACTAAGATTTGATGATTCGTCCTTTACCTCCCCCACACATCTTGCAGTTGATCTAAAGGATCGTATATATGTTATAGACGATAGTTCCTTGATATCGGTCTTTACTAACAGGGGAGAGCTTTTAAAGAAAATAGAATATGTACACGAGGCACAAGAATATTTTAAAAAACCACTGCTGTTCGTGGACAATAAAGGCAGGCTTCATTACCGGTTTACCCATTCACTCTACCGTGCAGCAGTAAAGCATGATTTGGAGTTGAGTGATTCGGAAGAAGATGACTGCCTTATCACTGAAGAAGGGGTAGTTCCCGGTGTATTCTTCAGGGAGGGAACCCTGGTCACCGGGACCGGGGAACTCCCACCGCCGGTGAAAGAAGAAGCCTGCCTGGTAGAAAAAGGATATTTTTTTTCGGAAGCCTTTGACAGCAATAAATACCGCTGCCAGTGGCACAAAATATTGATAGATGCCCTTATACCACTGGGTACAAGTATAACTGTCCTGACTTACACCTCGGAATCAAAAAAGGATATCCTCGAGATCAAAGAGCTTGAAGAGTTTCACTGGAAAACAAACCAGAGAAATGGGGATGATTTTTTGATACAGAGCCCGCCGGGTCGCTACCTGTGGCTTAAAATTATCCTGAAGGGAACGTTAAAAGAATCACCGGTTATAAAAAAAATATACATATATTACCCAAGAATATCACTCCTTGAATATCTGCCCGGGATATACCGGAAAGATCCTGAAAGCAAAGCATTCCTGGAACAATTTCTTGCCATATTTGATCACTTTTTTGAAGACTTTGATGAAAAGATCGAAAATATAGCACGGTACTTCATTCCATATGCAACGCCGGAGGGTTTTTTACCCTGGCTTACTTCATGGCTTGCCCTGTGGGTAAGTGACAGGTGGGATATAAAGATCAAAAGGCTTTTTTTAACCAGGGCAGCACAACTCTTTACAGAGCGGGGCACTCCTGCCGGGCTGCAAAAGGTGCTTGAAATAGTGACAGGGAAGAAGTTTCCCATTATTGAACACTACAAACTCAGGCGGCTGCTCCTGGTTCTATCGGAAAATACATTCCTGGGTAGCAATACTGTTCTCCAGGGACAGGAAAGCTCCCTCGGCATTAATACAGGGCTTTCCGGATTCAGACTTGCCGATCCATGCACGCCGGTCTTATGTCCTTTCCAGGCTCATGCACACCGCTTCAGTATAATGATCCCTGCAAAATACCTGAGACACCAGGTTGAACGGAGAAGGTTTGAAAGGATAATCGAGTTATGGAAGCCCGGGCATACAATGTTTACCATTTGTGCTGTGGAGCCCGGATTCAGGGTGGGAAAAAAAGCCACTATCGGTGTGGATTCCATCGTGGGTGGTTATTCGGAGGTTGTACTCGGGGAGAATTCCACCCTGGGTAAAGAGGTTGTACTGGCCGGGGGCAAGGGAAAAGGATTTTTCCTTGATAGCGATGTAAAACTCAGCAGGGACAGTATTATTGAATAAAAATATTCTGAAAGAGGAATAATAAACAGGAGTCGACATGTAGTGTCAAAACAACAAAAATAAATCCGGTACCTGATACGGGACAAAAGTGTACCGTATCAGGTGCAGGATAATTTTACAGGGAGGAATAAGATGTCTATAAAAACACCGGATTGCAAAAAAAGTGATTGTAATTCTGCCTGTACACCTTATTTTGAGCGGAATAATTATTTTTGCGGGAAATTAATGACAGAAAGGGATTTCCTGGATGAACAGCGTTACCACAATACAAAACAAAGGATACACAATACCCATGTTCATGGCTGGGGAGTGGTCTCATGCCTGAAGGTCGACCCCCATCCCACCTGTCCAAACATGCGGGTTATTGTCCGGCCGGGGCTTGCCATCGACAGCCTCGGGAGAGAGATATGTCTTGACGGGGAAGTCCAGGTGGAACTGGAATCGTATAAAACAGTTGGGGAGGAAAGTGATGTAAAGCCTGAAAGACTTTTCATATGCCTGAGCTATGACGAATGCCCGACAGAGCCTGTCACCGTCTTTATGGATGACTGTGGTTGTACAGACCAGTGCGCCCCCAACAGGATAAGGGAATCCTTCCGGATAGATGTTCTCACTGAAGATGACTTTGCCGAAGGAGAACTCGAGTCCATCAGATATCCTTACAGCCGGATTGTAAGCGGGAAAAAAGTGATAAGCAAACCCGGTAAAAATCTGGATCCGGGCGGAGGCTGGGAACAATTCGATTCGGGCAGAGTGAACGGCAGCATAACGATAAAGACTACAAAGAAAAAATTTACCGTTATTAAAATACATGAGATAGGCAGTGTGCAGGAATTAATCGATATCATAAATAGTGATGATAACAAGACAGGGGTATCTATCGATTATGACGACGAAACCGACAAATTCATTTTAGAATGTAAAGATGATGATGGAGAAATACTGGATGATGTAATACTATTGGAACAGACCGGTAAAAATCCTTTTTTTACAGAAATCAAAATGCCTGCATACCATACAATATTTAAAAAAGTGATAAAACCCTGCCCTCCATGTCCCGGGAACCCGAAGATCATACTGGCAGAAATTGAAAATTATAACAAAGTGAAAGAGGAACACCTGGATCCTGAAAACATTGAAAAATTCAGTACCCCGGCTTATGGAATTGATAATTTTTCTTACCGGAAAATTATCCCTGATCTAATGTATATGGACAGGATTGCACACTATATGACTAAAAAGATTTAATGAAAATGGAGGATTAAAGTGAGTTGTTATGATAATAAAAATAATGTATTGCAGGAAGACTGTTCCTGTACAAAAGAGTGCTGGATAGAACGTCCTGAATACTTCAGGGGACAAATGTTAACCGACGCAGACCTTATAGCCGGTCAGAAATATTTTATAGAAAAGAATAAACTTCACAACCGCTCCCTGCACGGCTGGGGCGTCGTATGCGGTCTTAAGGTAAAATGCTTCCCCTGCTGTACAGGCCATGGCGCCAGTGGAAAAGTGCTGGTAGAAAAAGGGTATGCAATTGACTGCTGCGGGAATGATATTGTTGTCCCCGGGGAATTTGAGTTTGATGTTGTCAGAAGAATAGAGGAGAAAAGGCGGGCGTCGAAGAGAGCAGACCCTTGCAGCGGGGAGACTGCTGCTCCACGAGATAATGAATGCCCTGAAGGCGGGGAAAAGTACTACCTTGTCCTGAAATACAAAGAAGTTAAAGACAAACCGGCAACAGCCTTTCAGACAACAGATGCCTGCTCCATACAGTATTGCATCCCTTCCCGTGTTAAAGAGTGCTATGAACTGGACCTGGTTAAATACTGCACCCTGGACATGACAAAAGAGGAGACCATTTTAAATAAAATTCAGGAATACATGGAACGAGGTAACGGAGTATTAGAATCTGTTGGTAATCCTTTTGAAGGAGAAAAAGTTAACAGGGATCTATTAATACAGGTTATAAGAGAATATCATAAAATTCTTCCTTCTCATACCAATTGCAATAAACTGAATGAACTGGATGAAATAATTGCAGATGCGAATGGTGAAAATATTGATTCACGTTTAATTAATCTGTTGTTATCTCTTTCTATGGAAGGTTATTGTCAGGCTTTTCTTAATCCATGCCCGGAATGCAGCGAAGATGACCTGGTGATTCTTGCGACAATAGAGGTCAGGGATAAAAAAATTATATCTATATGTAATTTTGCAAGAAAATGGGTCTTATCATTTCCTTTATTATCCTACTGGAATATATTGAATCAGGAACCGGCAAAAAACATGCTAAAACAATTTTGCTGCAATTTTATAGAATTTTTAAGTGTAGATGATAAAAGATCCCATATAACAGGCGAAGAAAAAGCAGGAACATTTAAAGCGAAATATACGAAAGAAGAATCAACAACTGCCGGAAAATTTGTATTTTCAGACGCTTTTAGAGATGACATTATAAAAAGATCTGATTCTATCAGGAAGTCTTTCTTCACTGGTCTCTCATCATCCGGACAAACAACAGCAGGGACAGGAACGGATACAGGTACTGTATCGGTAGAGGAATTTGAAATCCTCAAAAAACAGGTAGACAATGTAAACCTGGAACTCACAAGGATTAAATCCATGTATAAAAGGGACACAAATACAGTGATCAAAACAGGAATTTACATAGAAAAAGAATATCAACCCCTTACTGCTGAATTGACGAAAACTCTGCTTAATGTAGTGGATAGCGAGGAATTAAAAGATATTGGAAAACAAAGATCGAATGAATTAAAAAAATCGAATATAAAGACTGTTGCTGATGTACTGGAAGCAGTGCCTGCCGATGTTTCCACTGCGGTAAATGAGTCGATTAACAATGCTGTTAAATATGTGAATTATGCGGAAAAATATGCCCTGGATACGGCACGATTTATTGCTGCCGAATTAAAGGACAGGCATATTACAGGCAAAGATGATCTAAATAAACTCGATACAAAAGTGATAGCCGATAAATTGAACATATCCGTAAAAAAAGTAGAAAGCTCCATCACAAAGGTCGGGAAATAGCCCGATGATCATAAACCGGTTTCACAGCAATTATTTTTTGAAAGGAAGCAGGGAAGACGGCGAAAGTATAAAAAATACATTCGACAGGATAGCAGCAACATCTCTCACCGGTGAGCTGGAACGGCAACTGACAGGGGTGCTGGATGAAAAATACCTGTTGTTCATTAATAAAATAAGGGTGGAACTCGTTCTCCGGGGAAATCTTGACATGGTAAAATTTGCAGCCCTGTGGGCGGAGAAAATAGAAAAGGAGATTGTAAAGCAGATCAGACAATTAAACGGGAATACCACGGGTATCCTGATTAATGAAGATTACGCTTTTTTCCCGGATATTGCAGCATACTGCGCCCACTATATCTCCCACAGGATAAAAGGAAGATCCGGGGATAACTGGTATTTTACTGATTTCGAGGGCATGGATGGAATGAAAGCCGGTGAGTCGGCAGAATTAATACTGACAGCGAAAAAGGCGATTGTCCCGGATATTCTTTTAATCCTGGATAAAATGGGTATCCTGGAGAGGGTGCTGGCTGAAATTACCGAAGATACCGCAGAACAATTATTCGCCGGCCTCACTAAAAACCGGGATACCATAACTGTCCCTGGAATAAGCTCACCGGATGATACTATTACAGGGGAGGTGTCCGGGTATATTGAATCCCTAATAGGTAAAAACGGTCTCCTTAATGCCGGGTTTCCGGTCACATATACAGTGCTTTTAAAGGCAGTTTTGATGGTGATAAAAAAATATCCTGCTTATAAAAACAGGATTACCCGGTATGATTTTATAAAAACCGTACCTGGTAAACAAAGCGATAGGGGCAAAACAACTGAAAAGTATGAAAAAGATGAAACTGCCGGTGATAGTACTCATACGGAAACAACAGACAGCATGAAAGAAATCATACACAAAAAAGATCCCCGTCTGGTAGAAGAGGGGATAACCGACTACGGGGGGCTCTTTTTAATGATACCGCCTTTTATTGCTATTCAGATGGACAGGGTGGTCATGAATGCCGGGTTCCCGGGCAGGGATGCTCATGATGGTTTCCGTTTTTTTATGCTTTGCCTGGCAGTGTGGATTACCCGTTATGACAACTTCACAACAGGAGAGAACGACCCCGGTATTCATTACTTTGCAGGCTTTGAAAAAAAGGTAGACACTATTCGTATCCGGAATTTTGAAAAAACCGTTACACCGGAAATATGTGATAAATTTATGAGGTCTCTTATTAAGCAAATTAAGATATTAAAGGCGCAGTCCTCTTTTTACTTTGATTATATTAATATAATTAAACCAGGGGAATCCCCTGGTTTTGAAACCATTTTGTCCGCAGCCGCGGATATTATGCTCAGGATCTTTGCCCGTAAATTGGGGGGCTTTGAAAAATCGAGTACGCGGTATATTTTTGAGCAATTCATAAAAAGAAAGGGAATGCTCACAATGAAAAAAAAGAGCCTTAAAGTGATTATAGAAAGAAAGCCGATGGACGTTGTCCTGAGACTGTCCGGTTTATCGGATACATGCTTTCAAATCCCCTGGCTGGGAAACCGGACAGTTACCATGGTAACAGGATAAGAGGGACGACAGCAGTGCAAAACGAAAAGAGCGTCAAACCGGCTTATTATAAAGACAGCTCAGAGCATCTTACAGATGAATTAAGACGGATAGATATTTTGATACACAATTGTATTGCCCGGTTAAGAAAAAAATGGCAGGAGAAAAGTCCCGGACAGGAAATGCCCTTTGTTTTAGAGATGGACACGGATATTCCCGGTAAAAATAAGGAAAATGATAAACCTGAATATAATGACAGCATTACACTCACGCAAATATCCCCGGCATGCACCAGAGAGTTCCGGGAAAAAATTGCTGCAAAAATAACAGCCGGTATCAAACAGGGAAACTTTCTTTCTATTCCGCACCTCCGGACACTCTTTCGTCTTACTCCACTTGAACAGGACTGCCTGCTGATCTGCCTGGCAGTGGAACTGGACGTGAAGTATGAAAGGCTTTTTGCCTATATTCATAATGATGTAAACAAAAGAGAGCCAACCGTGGGATTGATCAGGGAGATTCTTTTTCCTTCCATGGATGAGCACCGCACCATCAGGGCTCTGTTAAGCCCCGGTTCACCTCTTATCAGGTACAATTTATTAACTATGCAGGAAAATATCCCGGGTATACGCACCCCTTTTATCTCCACGAACCTCAAAATAGATGAACGGATTATTGATTATATCCTGGATCTCCGGGGAATAGACAGGAGACTGGAAGGTTTTACTGAAAGGATATATCCTTCCGCCTTATCAATGAATGGTCTTCCTTTAATACATAAAGACAACATTAAAAACATAATCAGGAATATTAAAGGAGATAAAAATAGAGAGCATATAAAAGGGAACTGTATCTTTATCTTTAAAGGTATGGAAGGAACCGGACAGCGGGAGACCGCGGTATCCATCTGCCGGAAACTGGGATTGGGACTGCTGGTTGTAAGTACAGGACTAATGCTTGAATCCAGGTTCCCTCTATCTCAACTTCTTAGCCTGCTGACCAGGGAAGCAGTCCTCTGCAGCGGAGCGCTTTATTTTACAAAACCGGATCCGCCTACATCAAACCAGGGTAAAGCACACCTGCATCCTGCTCATTTTAAGGGGGCACTGGCGGAATTTACCGGTATTCTTTTTTTTGAAGCAGACCCATCATGGGACTCTATGCTGGCAAAGCTTCCCGGGCACCGTTTTTATCTTGATTTTTACATTCCCTGTGTGGAAGTACGAAAAAAAATATGGGATGCCCTCCTGGAGAATATCCCGGGTAAAAATAATATCAACACCATGCTGCTATCGGAAAAATTTGCATTAACAGGGGGGCAAATTACAGAATCCATCAACCTGACACTGGACCAGCTTTTCACCAGGGAAACAAGTGATCATACATTATGTACCGATGATTTTTTTGCCGGATGCAGGGCAAGGTCCAACCAGAAGCTGAGCACACTTTCACAAAAAATTATTCCCCGGTACAACTGGAATGATATTATACTCCCCCCAATGCAGCTTAACCTTCTGCGTGAAATAAGCAGCTACATGCGCTACAGACACAAAGTGTACGGTGAATGGGAGTTTGACAAAAAGCTGTCATTAGGCATAGGCTTGAATGTACTTTTTTTCGGTATCTCCGGCACAGGCAAGACAATGGCTGCGGAGATTATTGCCCATGAGTTACATCTTGATATGTATAAAATAAATCTTGCAACAATTATCAGCAAATACATCGGGGAAACAGAGAAAAACCTGAACAGGATATTCACAGAAGCGGAAACCAGCAATGGGATACTTTTTTTTGATGAGGCCGACGCCCTGTTCGGGAAAAGGTCGGAGGTGAAAGATTCTCATGACCGCTATGCCAACATAGAAGTTGCCTACCTCCTCCAGAAGATGGAAGAATACCATGGCACCGTGATCCTGGCTACCAACATAAAAAAAAACATGGACCAGGCCTTTACCCGTCGAATGCATTTTACCGTGGAATTCCCTTTTCCGGAGGAAGAAGAACGGTACGGGATATGGCGGCAAATATTCCCGGACCGGGCACCCATGGAGGAAGAGATCGATTACAGGTTTTTAGCAAAAAAATTCAAGTTTACCGGCGGTAATATTAAAAACACTGCTGTCTGCGCCGCTTTCCTCGCTGCCGAAGCACAGGAAAAAATCGGCATGCGCCACCTGATACTGGCGGTAAAACGGGAACTCCGGAAGATAGGCAAATTATCAACTTCCAATGATTTTGAAAATTATCAATCTTTCCTATCGGAGGAATAAGATATGGCACAAAAAACACAGACCATGATACACGCAGACAACGATACAAATTCCCCCACCTTAACAAAAAACAACCCCGGTCCGGTGCGGCAAATTTCACCGGTTCACGCATCAATTGATACTCTCCCTGCTCTGGAGGCTTCTCATAACAGTCTGCAGATGCAAAGGCTGCTCGCTTCCCATGCTATCCAGGCAAAACTAAAGATTGGCAGACCGGGTGATATATATGAGATGGAAGCAGACCGTATTGCAGAGCAGGTGATGCGGATGCCGGACCTTGTGTGTCCAACATGCGTGAAGGATAAAGAGGAGTTTGTGCAGCGTAAAGAGTCGTCATCTGAGCAGTCACCGCCGCAGGATACAGGCGGTGATTTACAGGCACGGATCAACAACATTCGCGGCAGGGGTGTGCCTTTAGCAGGGCCATCACGTCGTTTTTTTGAGCCAAGGTTTGGCAGGGACTTTGGGGATGTGCGTGTGCATACGGGGAATTATGCAAATGAAACGGCAGGAACATTGAGGGCCCGTGCGTTTACTATCGGGCATGATATAGTGTTCGGCAGCGGGGAGTATTCGCCCGGGACTGAGCGGGGACGGAGGTTGCTGGGGCATGAGTTAGTGCATGTGATGCAGCAGGGGGGGATGGATAGTGTTATTCAATGTGATGATCCCCCGGTTATGAATAGACCCCACCAGCCACCTATCAGACAGGGAAGACTGCCCAGCTTGCGAATTGGCGGCAGAAGAGGGAGCAGCACGGGAGGAGAACAGTCGGATCTGCTCCCAATGCCTGAATATCAAAGAGATAATTTAACAAGGGCAATAGAGGGAACAAATTTGTATGCATTAATTTTACGGCGTGAAGAAATGCTTAATCAAATAATAGAAATTCTGCCAAATGAATGGAATTATACAATGCCAGAGGTTGGTGTCCCGGATGAATATAATCACGAGCAGAATGAAATTTCAGAAAGGGTAGAGAGGCTTGACCGGCAGATCGAAACTCTTAATGAAAGAATTGCTAATGAATTAGATAATTTGCTAGCTGAAGATATATTTCCTCCTAATACAACCGAAGATGAATTTATTGAATTTATTACACACAGATTTCCAGACTTATTTAAAGAACGTGCCAGAGAAATTGCTATTTTTGAATTAAATCAGAATAAATTAATTGTAGAAGAGGAAGCAAGACGTTACTATGGTATAAGATATGATGATTTAGGAAGACCAATTGAAAGTGATCTGAATGCATTACGTAATGCAGCTAGAGATTTAGTTAACCGAGAGAGAGAAATTCATGAAGAACGCATTAGATTAAATGAAACATCAACCAATACTCGTCCAATTAATAGACAAATAGTAAATTTAATGAATGAATATTCCCGCTTAGAAAATGAATATAGACTACGATTCCCAATTCTTATGCGGGTTAGTCCATCTGTAATTTGCTCATCAAATAATAATATTGAACTTATTGAAATACTGGGAGGAGAACTTAATAGAATATTAAACGATATTTATATAACTAAACAAAATATTCTTAATAACTCATTACAAGTAATGAATTTACCTCCAATAATCGAAAGAACAAAAGAAAATTTAGGTATTGCTTCAAATCAAGTTCTTTGTAGGGTTATTGACAATCATTTTAGAGAGGAACGTAGTGCTGCGAATATCCGTAAAATAGCTTTAGCAGCATTAGCAATTACCGTTGGAATAGCCGGAGCTATTCTAACTGGGGGTAGTTCATTAATAGCAGTTGCAGGAACACTTACTTCCAGGGGAATATTGGGTTTAGCTGCTGCTGGAACTGGATTGACTATAAGTGGATATCAATTATCTGAAAGTGTAAGTGATTACTTAATTGAAAGTGCTGCGAGTAATGTTGCAATAGATCCCAGACTTGCAGATATTTCCCGAAACGATCCTGAATTATTATCTATTGTATTAGATATAGTTGGTATTGTTTTTGATGTTGGAGATGTAGTACAAGTTTTTCGAGCATTACGTGTATCAAGAAATATCATTGAAAGCTTAAATGATATTGATATTCATCAAATAAGAAGAGTTTTTCGAGGGGAACAAATTACTGAGGATTTAACTCCAAATGTTAGGCGTCTTTTAGCTGATAATGATGAAGCATTTCTTATGAGTACAAGAAATGTAGATTCTCCGAATTTAGATATATTGGACGCTCATAGAGAATTGGATTTAGCGAGAAGGACAGGCAGCAGCACAATACCTGATGATCCTGAATTTATAGAAGAGATTGTTTTTAATGGTCATCGATGGAGGAGACATAGAATATCAGGTGGGTGGTGCCGTTTTTCAGATCCATTATGCTATTTATTTGGAGCAAATGCAGATGAGGGTGAAATTTATGAATTTGATGAACTTGAACATTTACAAGAACTCATAGGTAGCTCTTTCTCCGGAATATATCCAAGGATAGAATCACCAGTTTTAACAAATCCAACACATCTACAACATGTTCGTGTTGGAAGAGATATGGAAGAATTACGTTATTTTAGTCCTTCAATTGACGAACCACCGGTTGGACTAGATGACATTCAAAATCGTATCTGGCAAAGATATTGTATCTATTATGAAGAAAAATTCGACGCAATTGAAAGGGGCGAGGTTATTGATCCACCACATCATTGGTTTAGTTATCTATCTTTTCGATATCCACTTGAAAGGGGACTACATCGATTTCAACAATCTGTTGGAAGTAAATTAGAATGGGCTTATGGAAGCGAAAATGTTTTCACAGAGGTTGTAATCGATCCAATGCGGGGATTTCATAGAGATACAATATTTTTCCGGTATAATATGGCTACAGATGAAATGGCCTTTAATCCTTCTGCTTATGAGTATCGAAAAATAGACCACATAGTTCTATCACGGAGAGAAAATGGTTCTCTTGGATTTAGTATTTTTAGTGATAAAAGTTATATTTCAGATAATAGAGATAGAGTTGATATAATTCGTAACTTAAATCAGCATATTGATGAATTAAAAAATATTCATGGTAGGAATTTTTACATTAGACCAACAGATAGATTGAGGAACGTTATTCCAGAAATGGATCCTAATTTTGGAATACCCGTTGAGGCTGATGATGTTGATCGCTTGGTGCTGGTTTATGATGCTAATGGTGCGTATAGGGGTATGAATGCAAATATTGAGGAAGAAGTTGCCCGTGATGAGATGGTATCAATAGCCGAAGAACAAGGTGTTGAGCTCGTTTTTGAGTATTGATACTTAAGAGGAATAAGATATGGCACAAAAAATACGGACCAGGATACACGCAGACAACGATACAAATTCCCCCACCTTAACAAAAAACAACTCTGGTAAGGTTCAGCAAATTTCACCGGTTCACGCATCAATTGATACTCTCCCTGCTCTGGAGGCTTC
>JAFGRV010000101.1 GCA_016934975.1 Spirochaetales bacterium
CCTACTTTTACAGAAAGAGTAATTTCTTTTAAAGTTTAACCGGCTTTTAATTGTATTCAGGAAAAGAATATATAAAAATATGTTATATTATTATCTCGTCATTATCATTATCTGCCTGGTACTATACCATAAAATTGTAAAAATGCAATAGAGAAATAAAAATTTTTGTAATTTTAGAAAAAATGTGTATTTTATAGATGTGTCGGATGGTAGGAGACAAGTGGAATTAAAAAAAAAGAAATGATAAAAACGGAAATATTTTTTTTATAACGATCCGATGACTTTGATGTATTTACATCAAGTAAAGTGAAGCCTGTTTTTATCAGTCAAAACTCCTATTGAATTATTAGGCCTTACCCTTATTTTTTTTGTAGGATCTTGAACGTATTTTTGACATAGGTAACTCTTGAAAAAAATAGATGTAAATAAAATTCGGAGGAAAAAAATGAAAAAAATATTTATATTTTGTTTTCTTATCCTGGCATTTTTTGCCGTAAGTATCTATGGATACAATTATTACGATGCGCTGGAAAAAGGGCTCTGGTTTTTTGATGCCAACCGGTGCGGCCCGAATGCGGGTCAGGATAATGTCTTCTCTTCATGGCGCGGTGCATGTCATACAAATGATTTTGCAGATGGCTATGATTTGACCGGCGGATATCATGATGCGGGAGACCACGTAAAATTCGGTCTTCCCCAGACGTGGTCTGCCGCGATGCTTGAAATGGCCTTGTACGAATACCGCTCTACTTTTGATGCGGCCGGTGTTACGGCAAAAGCAGAGAGTGTTTTAAAGTATTTTACCGACTTTTTCTTAAAAGGCCACCCGCGTGCCGATATATTCTGGTATGGTGTCGGCGACGGTAATGCGGATCACGGCTATTGGGGACCACCTGAAAATCAGACCGGGGACAGACCCGCACGTTCGGCCCCTCCCGGGGCGGATGTATGCGGTGAAGCGGCGGCAGCCCTTGCCCTCCATTACCTGAACTTCGGCGGAGCTTACGGAAATCAATGCCTCCAGGCGGCAAAAGAAATCTATAATATCGGCATTGTCAATGGGGGCCGCGCGGACGACGGAAGCGGCGGAAGTTTTTACCGGAGCACCTCGCATTATGATGATCTCGGATGGGGTGGAATCTGGCTCTCAATCGCGACAGGTGATGAGAGCTATCTTGATCCCATCGACGGATGGCTTGACATACCGAATGATTCCGGGGATGACCATTATCACAAAAAATGGTCCCCTGCCTGGGATGATGTTCATATGTTTGTCATGCTAAAAATGGCGGAACTGACAGGCATACAGAAATATCTCGACGGGGTGAAATATAACCTTGATTGGTACCGGGATGATCTCCAGCGAACACCATATGGTCTTCCCTGGCTCGATTCATGGGGTGTATTACGGTATGCATCGAATGAAGCCGGCCTCGGGTATCTTGCATATAAATTATGCGGATATAACGGATTCGTTGAAACCGGTAACCTCATAACCGATTACTGCCTTGGAGACAATCCGAGAAACGGATCTTACGTCACAAACTACCTCAACAATCCCCCGAAGCATCCCCACCACAGGGCAAACGAACCGAACAGGGATGGTGTCACCCACGGAATGATCGGGGCCCTCGTGGGCGGTCCGAATAATAGTGACGGGTATACGGATTCTGTCGGGGACTATACAATGAATGAAGTTGCCATCGATTATAATGCGGCGTTTATCATCGGGATGGCAGGCAGAGCATACTTTGCAAATGGCGGTACAGCCGCAACTCCCGCACCCACACCAACACCCGCACCATCAACACCCCCCGGAACAGGGGACGGATTGCTTGGTGAATACTATAGCGGAACAAATTTCAGTGCCCTGGACTTTTCTCAGGTTGATGCAAAAATCGATATCAACTGGGGTGGAAACTCACCGGGTGGAGACTTATCTTCGGATAATTATTCGGTACGGTGGACAGGAACGATCGAATCACGGATTACCGAAACCTATACATTTTATATTCAGTCGGATGACGGGAACCGTTTATACATTAATAATCAGCTTGTGATCGATGACTGGAATGATCATGCCGCAAGTCCCGACTATGAAGCAAGCGGTCAGATTGATCTTGAAATGGGCGGGACCTATGATATACGTGTTGAATATTATGAAAGCGGCGGTGATGCCTCCATTCAAATGTGGTGGTCAAATACCTATCTCCCGCGGGAAATCGTACCCCAGAGCCAGTTGTATTCCGCAGAAAGCGGAAATACGGCTGCTCCCACTGTAGAAGCTACTCCTTCACCCACACCGGACCCGAATGTTGTTTATAAAGATCCGAATGCCCCGGTTCAGGACAGGGTCGCCGATCTATTATCCAGAATGTCTCTGGCGGAGAAAATCGGTCAGATGACACAGGCAGATTCTGATGGTGTCACCACAAGCCAGGTAACTTCATACTACCTGGGATCTGTTTTAAGCGGCGGAAACGCGGGCCCGAGTAATGCAGGTCCCTCTACCTGGGCGGATTTTACGGATAATTATCAGCAGGCGGCGATGAATACCCCGTTACAAATCCCGCTCCTGTATGGAATAGACGCGGTTCACGGAAATGCAAAAGTGTATGGTGCAACGGTATTCCCACATAACATCGGACTCGGATGTACCCGGGACGCGGATCTCCTCCGGAGAATAGGGGAGATTACCGCAAAAGAAATCGCGGCTACCGGGATCGACTGGACCTTCGGCCCATGTGTTGCCGTTGCCAGGGATGAACGATGGTCCAGGACCTTTGAAACCTTCGGGGAAGATAATTCCGTTCATAATGGACTTGTCTCTGCATTTATCCTGGGACTCCAGGGAGACAGCATGGGGGGGAATAACGTTCTCGGTTGTGCAAAACATTATATTGGCGACGGAGGTACGACGTACGGAACCGGAGATCCCTTGCTTGACCAGGGAGATTGCCGGGTGAGTGAAGCTGAATTACGGTCTCTTTTCCTGCCTCCTTATATTGAAGCGATTAATCAAGGTGTCGGCTCTATAATGACATCTTTTTCCTTATGGAATGGTGTGGAAATGAGTGAGCATAGGTATCTCATTACCGATGTATTAAAGAACGAACTCGGGTTTAAGGGATTCGTTATTTCCGACTGGGACGCCATTAATGATATCAGTACTGATTACCGGACCTGCGTCCGAGAATCTGTCAATGCAGGTATAGATATGTTTATGGTCCCCGGAAACTGGCAGACATTTATCAGCGATCTTGTAAGCCTGGTTAATAATGGTGAAGTTTCCATGTCCAGGATTGATGATGCGGTGATGAGAATTCTTACTGTAAAGTTTACCGCGGGATTATTTGAAAATCCTCTGGCAGACAGGAATCTCACAAATGACGGAACCTTCGGATCATCTGCCCACAGGGATGTTGCCCGGGAGGCAGTAAGAAAATCTATGGTACTCTTAAAGAATAATAATGTGCTTCCTCTCTCAAAAAATGCAGATGTGTTTGTTGCAGGGAAGAATGCACATAATATCGGTAACCAGTGCGGCGGCTGGACCATGAGCTGGCAGGGATTAAGCGGCGACATTATTCCGGGAACGACAATTCTCGAAGGTATTCAAAATATTTCCAATGGAAACGTCACCTTCAGTGAGAGCGGGACCGGGGCCAATGGCCATGATGTTGCTATTGTTGTGATCGGTGAAACTCCCTATTCCGAAGGAAACGACAGTGCAAGTCTCTCATTAGATTCTGCTGATATCACATGTCTCAATAATGTGGCCAATTCCGGGATTCCCATGGTTGTCATCACAGTTTCCGGTCGACCCCTCATGATTTCCGACCGGATAGGAAGCTGGGATGCATTTATTGCAGCCTGGTGGCCCGGCACGGAAGGACAAGGGGTTGCAGAGGTTCTTTTCGGGGATTACGATTTCAGCGGTACTCTTACGGTTACCTGGTCAAAAACAATCAGCCAGATACCCCAGAATAACGGTGATCCAGGATATGACCCCCTCTTTGCCTTCGGAGCAGGAATGACCTACGGAACGGCGACATCGGCACCCACATCACCACCGGAAATAACACCACTTCCTGCAAACCTTGGTGATGTCAATAATGACGGATCGATTGATATTGTTGATGCACTCCTTGTCGCTCAATATTACGTCGACCTTAATCCGGTAAATTTTGATAGTAATAAAGCAGATACGAATTGTGACGGACAGATTGATATTGTGGATGCACTTCTGGTTGCTCAATTTTATGTTGGATTAATAACAGACTTTTGCTAGTGCCTGAGGTTAATCCACACTACTTCACGGCTTTTATTTGATAGTAAAAGAAAATATTGATAATTATGGGCTGCCTGTTATATGGCAGCCCATTGTGCTATTAAATCTTTGTTTTTTGGAAAAAAACAAAGATTTAATAGCCAAACGCAGGTTTGCAAGAAATTAAAAGTTTTCACAACCGC
>JAFGRV010000102.1 GCA_016934975.1 Spirochaetales bacterium
TACAGCGTACCTCCATGGAGATATCATATAATAAAAGATAAAAATAATGAATAGTTTCATGAGCTGATTTTTTTTTTTTTATTTTTTTCGAGAAGTCATTGTTTTTTAGGTAAGTTCTTTAATGCTCCATTTGCTTCCCTGGGTATTTCTAACAAAGTTATGAAAGCTTACTTCTGTAATTTTACCGGTTGATTCCTTTAATGATATTTTTTTTGTAAAAATATTAACCTCAATTACGGAATATAATTGTGTTTCAAAGGTAATTTTTTCTCCAAGAGAAGGGAGTGAGCCTTTCATTTCTTTATAAAAAGGATATTCATAAGCAAGACAGCAAAGAAGCCTGCCGCAGGCCCCGGATATTTTTAAGGAATTAAGTGAAAGATTTTGTTCTTTCGCCATCTTGATTGATACTGGTTTTAATTTATCTGTTACGGAATTACAGCAAAATCCTCTTCCGCATAAACCTACTCCTCCTAATACCCTTGATTCATCACGTACGCCTATCTGTCTTAATTCTATCCGTGTTTTAAAGATCGAAACGAGATCTTTAACGAGTTCGCGAAAATCTACTCTTGCTTCAGCCGTAAAAAAGAAGAGGATTTTAGGTTCATCAAGGAGGTAGTGTGCGGATACGAGTTTCATGCTGAGTTTGTGCTCAGATATTTTCTGTTTACAGGTATTAAATGCTTTTAAATCCTTTTCTTTATTTTCTTCATAGAGTTTTAAATCTTTATCTGTTGCTTTTCTTTGCAGGATGATAACTTGTTCGGTGCCAATCATCAGAAGATTTTTTACTTCCCCTAATATTATTCCAAGATCCCGTCCATATCTGGTTGGTACGATAATATAATCACCTTTTTGAACGGTAAGGCCTTCTTCGCAAATACAGAAAACCGTTGCGCTTGAGTGAACGATTTTTACCTGGTATACTGTCTTGTCAGAGAGAGATGCGATCGTTTCCGTATCGACCTTGATCTCCTCTTCCTGTTCCGATGCCAGTTCCTCCTCTAATATCCCTTGTTCATCAAGTATCCCTTGTTCTTCAAGCTGTTTCAGTTCTTCTAAAGTTTGCTGCTTATCTTCACGAGTATCGCTATTATGAATGTTCTCATGATTTTCTTTTTCCATTTCTTTGCTCCGTATTTTCTCACGTATAATTTTTCTAATTACAGGAATATATCTCCCTGTAATACTAAAAGTGTCTTATTATTAGTGTTTTGATTCTTTCCCCATTTTAAATAAATGATAATTTTTTTATTATGGATTAAAATACTATTGTCAAAACACTTTAAACTTTCTTCTATAATCAGCTCCAAAATTTTTATGTCGGTAGATAATCAATGGTTGTTTTTTTCCGTCATGATAATAGATCAACAAGTAACCCATTTATTTCATCTACTTTTGATAATATATTGATTTGATGGTGCTGGCTGCGGAGTATTTCCGCGGCCAGACTTTCCATTTTTGTATCAATAATTTTTATCAGGGTAAAACGTTTTCTTTTTAAAATGTTTACTCCGGATACTTTTTCTTCCAAAGCAAGCATTTTGTCCGTTATTGCTTTAAGAAGCCTTTTAATAGACCATCTGTATTCCTTGATGTGTTCCAATGTCGGCGAATCCTTCAATTCTTCTCCTTTCCTGTATACTTCATCGAGGAATTCGGAAAGAAGGCTTTTATTTCCTTCTTTATCATCAAAATCGAAATCCGCTTCATTTTTTTCCATTATTGGCTTCAGTAATCTCGAAAAATTGTTTTTATCGACTTTATGGGTCTTTGATTTATCTTTTTTTTCCTGAGACTTGAAATTAAATCTATTGCCAAGATTATCGATCTTTTCCATTATATTGACATTATACTCCTCTGTTTTGAGTTTGTCATTCCCTGTCATTTAGTAAGTGTTCTTAAATACACCTATCCGGGCAAGGAACAAAAAGGAAATGAGGGAAAACATAATCGATTCGCATCTGTAAATTAATCCGGATAAAGCGAAACGACTGAATTATTCTCGGGCGGGGCAGGGGACTGTTCATTTATCTCATAGCTTTTATGAGGATTATTTTGAAATATTGAATTATTCCGATTATCGTTGTTATTTATATCTTCATTATCTTCAATTTTTGCGTCATGAATTATGTTTTTTTTAATTCTGCAATTTCCGTTTAATATGACCCCGTCTTCAATAACAAGCCGGGGAGATTGTATATTACCTATCACCATACCGGTAGAGAGAATTGTTACTTTTTCAGTAGAGAAAATATCTCCACGAACAATCCCTCCGATTACAACCGTTCCGGCGTACATCGTACACTCGACTCTCCCATTGCTGCCGACCAGGACCTTGCCTTTTGTTCTGATAATTCCTGAAAAATCCCCGTCAATTCTTAGTAAACCATTAAGATCAAATTCACCTTTAAAACGTGTTCCTGCACCGATAATTGAATTTAATACTGTTTTATCAGGAATCTGATTATCTCCCATATGTTCTCCGGCTTCCTCATTGTTTTTATACTCAACTGATTTATTTTTGTCATTTTCCGTTATAGCATAAGTGCTCTTAATTTCTTATGGTACCAGGAAATAACAAAATTACTATTTTAGTAATTAACTTCATCTCAATTTAATAGTAATCGGCTTAATCTCAATATAAAATAAAGTAACTTTTTTGTTCCTTAAGGATGAAAGTAATTAATATAAGGAACATACTATCACTTTATGAGCAGCACTATTTATTTATATTTTTCTATTAATGAATGATCAATATCAAGATATTGCATAGGATCAACAACCTGGATTCCCATCCATACTTCATAATGAACATGTGGTCCGGTCGATAGACCGGTTGAGCCCATATAACCGATTATATCTCCTCTTGATACAACCTGCCCCCGTGAGACAATCACCTTTTGCATGTGTCCGTAACGAGTGAAAAAACCATATTTATGCTGTATCGTGACATAGTTTCCCAGTCCGGTTGGATTAAAGTCTACACCCCGTATAATGCCATTTGCCGTAGCGACAATGGGAGTTCCCGCGCTCCAGGCAATATCAACACCTTTATGAATCCGGAATTTTCCCGTGAGGGGATGTTTCCCCGGACCAAAATAATCCGTTATATTTCCGATTCTGCGTCCATTTCCATAAACAGGCCATAGATTGGGAATATCTTCTAACAGCGATTTTTGTCTTACAAGGACTTCTTTAATTTCATTAAGCGGACCGATTGAATTTGCTATTTCAGCGATAAGAGCCTGAAGTTCTCGTATTTCTTCCTCTCCTTCTTCGGCTTTTTCAGAAGGGATAATTTCACCGCCCCGGTAGGTATTAATCAGTATTGTATAATCTTCTCCATTAATAGCTTTGGATAATTCACTCATACTGTTCTTAAAACCTTCGATAGTTTTACTTACATTTTTGATTTCATCCCGGTAGGTTTCAAGGTTCTTTGTGCTTACTTCCAGATTTTGTGTCAGATCGGATAATTGAGCCTCCGATCGGGTGAAATATGTTGAGAGATAGAAAAAACCTAGTATTAATACACAAAGAAGGAGTGAAATAAAAACCAAAGAAAAAATTGAAATATGAAAATTGAGTATTTTTTTTTCCGAGTGTGGAATGAACATGACAGTAAAGCGTTGTTTTCCTTTCTGGATAAGAAATTTAAAAAAGGATAGAATCGAATTGAAGAAAACACTTAAGGCTTTAACAATTTTTTCTACAACCTTTACTTCATTTCTTTTATAATTATCTGCTGGTGACACGCTGAACTCCTAAAAACATAATTCTTCCCATGCTCTTAATTATCTGCATGAAGTTACCATATAATAAATTAATTGTCAAATAAAATATTGACCTATCTATACTTTTTATGATAAAATGAGATACATAATGGTAATAAGCGGCAAAAAAATAGATTAATTCATATCTATACATAATTTGTTTCTTTTTTTTATTGAAATAGGTTGAATAAATAGAAATAATAGGGAATAATAAAGACAAATAGAAGAAATAAACGTGTAATTTATACATATACGTATCAATTTTAATAAATAGTGGAGTAATATGAATCTTTTTGATACTCATGCTCACATCGGGCTTATAAATGAAGATGCAATAGAACAACTTATTATTGTACAGGAAGCAAAGCAGGAAAATGTCGTTGGGATAGTCAGTATTTCCAATAACTTGAGAGATTTCTTCCAAATCTACAATAATCTTAAAACAGAAAACCATATATATCATAGTATCGGCGTTTCTCCTTCAGAAGTTTCGAATCCCGGAAGAGATTGGGAACTTCAAATTGAAGAAGGAACAAAAATGGAGAGGGTTGTTTCTGTCGGAGAAATAGGGTTGGATTATTATCATAAATTCGGGGACAGGGATTCCCAGATCGAACTTTTTATCCGTCAGCTCGAACTTGCACAGAAGCTTGATTTTCCGGTTATTATTCATAACCGGGAAGCGGGAACAGATGTCCTTGATATCCTCAGGGAAGAACTTCCCCCCAAAGGCGGAATTCTTCATTGTTATTCGGAAGATTATGAATATGCAACCAAAGCCCTGGAGCTTAATCTTTTTATCTCTTTTGCAGGAAATGTGACCTATAGAAATGCACGGAATTTACATGAAACTGCACGTAAAATGCCTTTGGAGAGAATGCTTATCGAAACTGAATCTCCTTTTATGGTGCCATCCGCACATCGGGGGAAAAGGAACCGCCCATCCTATTTAATTGAGACCGCCAGGTTTATCGCAAATCTCAGGAATATACCCCTGGAAGAGTTAACTGAAACGTTATATCATAATAGTCTGAATTTTTTTGGAATCCCAGGTTAATTCTCAGCTCAATTTTCAATCCCCGGATCGCGGACCTCTTATCCATCCTCTTTCAATAGGGGAATGCGTCATTCCCGGAAATATATTCCTCGCACCTATGGCTGGTTTTACGGATGCCGCATTTCGTGCAATTTGTCTTAAAAAGGGTGCCTTCTTTACGTATACCGAGATGGTATCGGCAGAAGCATGTATGCGGAAAAGTGAAAAAACTTTGAAGCTGCTTGAGCGGGCTGAATCAGAAAAGATCCTTGGTATGCAGGTATTCGGATCACAACCGAAACAGATTGCCGCTGCCGTACGGGAAATAATTAAGTACGGACCTGCATTGATTGATCTCAACTGTGGTTGTTCAATCCCCAAAATTCTTAAAACCGGTTCGGGTGCACATCTTTTAAAAAATCCAAAGTTAATCGGGGAAATAATACGTGCGATGAATCAGGAGACTGATGTGCCGGTTACTTTAAAAATTCGCTCAGGTTGGGATACAAATACTATCAATTATAGTGAAATTGGTCTCATTGCCCAGGAAGCAGGGGCTTCTCTCATCACCCTCCATCCGAGAACCCGGTCGGAGCGGTTTAGCGGGCATTCGGATTGGGATCATATTACACAGCTTAAAGATTTACTCTCAATTCCGGTGATCGGTTCCGGAGATCTTTTTACACCGGAAGATGTGTGTGCAATGCTTACCCGGACCGGATGTGACGGGGTGATGATAGCCCGCGGCGCAATCGGGAATCCCTTTATTTTTTCAGAGGTTCGAAACGCCTGTGCCGGGGAAATATCCCGTGTAACAATTACACCGGAAGAACGCCTCCTTTGTGCATTGGAACATCTGAAAAAATTCATCGCATTAAAGGGAGAAGCAAAAGCGTGTACGGAGATGAGAAAGCATTTTTGTGCGTATACAAAAGGTCTTTCCAATTCAAGTGTCTTGAGAAGACAATGTGTTCATGCGAGTACAGAATCGGATTATGAAAAAATTGTGGATGAGTTTATAGGAAAAAAAAATGATTAATGCCGGACCAATTCCATGAATCAAAGGAGAAATAATCATAATCTTTTAATAAAAGACTTGAAAAGAAACGGTTCATCACATAAATTTAAGAAAAGATGAATATATGGAAGCGTGTCTGGAATTTTTTTTCTTCTCTTTTAAATTGGGATCCCCAGGAAGCGGAAAAGAAGAAACAGCTTCGTAAAGTTTTTAAATATTTGAGTACAATTTCTCCTTCTTTTATTAATAAAAATACCCGGGAGATTCTTCCTGGTTTTGCAAAGATTATCTTTGCTTTTACCAGATATCTTCTCCCGATACGTAATGTCTTCGAAAAGACAATTCTAAGCAGGGATTTTAAAAGGGCGGAATTGTATAAAAATTATCTTATTGAATCATACCTCCCTGAATCTGATCAATTAAAACGGCATTCCTTTACCTTTGATGCATTAAAAGAGCGAATATTAGATTCTGTTTCCGGAAAAGAGGAAATTAATAAGATAAAATATGATTTTAATGAGTATATCAAGATTTTTAATGCTTCTGATTTTGATATGATAAATAAAGAACTGAATGAATTCTATAAACTGGTCGCTATTTCTCAGCATAATTATGAACCTTTTCTCTCGCTGTTTGACCAGGAACTGATTATTTCAAGTAATACCTATACGCCGAAATTTAAAGCGGTAAATGGGAATGATATTATCCCTGATCTTATGGATCTCTATTATATTACTGCCGATTTGGTACTCTCAAATGCGATTGAAAGTAAACTTATGCAGCTTATTGACAGGTTGAATCCGCCTCAGGTGAATACGGTGAAAAAAAAGATATCACGGTTGCTCGCCAGAACAGATAAAATTCTTAAAACGTATCTTACCCGGGAAATTATTCTCTGTCTTCTTCAGGCGATAAAGCTTGATCCTGAATTTGTTGCGGATACGAATACTGAATCAGTCAATTATATAGATCAGTATAAATCCAAACTCACCAACGAGTTTAAACAGATGATAGATAGAATATTACGTGAAATATCGGAGAACAATATTGTCCAGGAGATGGAAGAATTGTTTATCGGTGAGAAGCTTGTTTCTCCTGAAGGGTATAATGAAAAAGAGCGAGACTATCTCCTGACCTATGGGATGGAGCCGTTTATCCATATTAAACCTCTTACCATACTCAAGAATTATCTTATTTCTTTTTTTAATGTAAAAACAAAAGGTGTGCTTTCAAAGCTCATCTTTGAAGGGTTTTTTGAAGATAAAGTCTTCCAGAACAATCTCTCGAATGCATTTTATGCGTGTGTCAAGTCATATAATAGAATTGAACAGTTTGAAACGGGGCTCTCTGAAAAAGCGACGAGTTCACTGCTTACGATTCATAATGCTCTTCAAAAAAAGGAACGGGATAAGGATCTGGTTGAAAAGCTGAATAACATTATTATTGGTATTAATCAGCGTGTATCCACAATTATAGAAGAAGAGACAAATCAATTGTACATCCTCCTTAAGTATTATACTGATGTTTTGGTCGATTATAAGAATAAAACCCCTTTATATATTAGTAATATTAAGGTGATTGGGGGTAATAAAAACAATGAGTTTGTGCGGGATCTTGTTTTTGGGTATACTAAACTGGAACAGTTTATAAAGATTATGAAAAATTTTACCGTGATAAAAACGGGATGAGGGATTGACCCGCCTTCTTTTGAAGTGTACATTATCTTGTGAATAGCATAACAGATAAACCAAAACATTTCTGCGGTATTGTGGGAATTTATTCCCACAAGGAAATGAATATTCCCGGAAATCTCTTTTATCCCCTTTTCTCTCTCCAGCATCGAGGGCAGGAGAGTTGCGGAATTGCATACCGCAGACACGGAAACCTCATCGCATATAAAGATGTTGGTATGGTGGGAAGTGTATTATCCCATTACCTCCATGAAGATCATCCCTCTTTCATAGGTATCGGTCACGTGCGTTATTCCACCCACGGTGGAAATAAACTGGAAAATGCTCAGCCAATGATCGCTTCATGTAATAAAGGCCAGATCGCTCTGGCTCATAATGGTAATATTTCCAATTCCCATGTTTTAAAAGAACAGTTAATTATGGAAGGATCAATTCTTCAGAGTACTTCGGATTCTGAATTGATTCTTCATTATTTGGCAAAATCAAAAAAAAGCGGGTTTATCGAAAGTCTTCTGGAAACATTTAATAGAATAGAAGGTGCTTACAGCCTGGTGATGATTCACGATGATACCCTTATTGCCGTGCGTGATCCGCAAGGATTCAGACCTCTTGTTATGGGGGAAAAACATGACATGACTGTATTTGCTTCCGAGAGTTGCGCTCTGGATATACTCGGTATTGATCATATGAGAGAGGTAAAACCCGGAGAAATCATTATTGTCAATAAAAATGGCAAACAATCTGCATTTCTTACCCCCGGCCCGTGTAAAAGTCATTGTATATTTGAATTAATTTATTTTGCCAGACCTGATTCTTTTATCTTCGGCCAATCGGTCCATGAAGCACGAAAGAGAATGGGCGCGTATCTTGCTGAAATCGATAAAACACCCGGAGATGTTGTCTGTGCTGTTCCTGATTCCGGAAATAGCGCCGCTCTGGGATATTCGGAACATTCGAAAATAGGAATAGACTTTGGACTTACCAGGAACCATTATTCCGGCCGTACCTTTATTCAGCCGGAACCTGAGCAGCGTGAGTTTGGGGTAAGAATGAAGCTCCATCCCATACGGGCGGTTGTTAAAAATAAACGGATAACAATTATTGATGATTCTTTGGTCCGTGGAACAACGAGCAGTATAATCGTAAAACTTTTAAAAGAAGCCGGAGCAAAGGAGGTTCATCTCCGTTTATCTTCACCTGAGATAAAATGTCCCTGTTTCTTTGGAATAGATATTCCCACAAAAGAAGAGCTTATCTCTAACCGGATGAGTCCGGATGAGATCGCACATGTGATCGGCGCGGATTCCGTTCAATTTCTTCCCCTGGAATATCTTAAGAAATGCGTAAGTAATCCGGAAGATTTCTGTTTCGCCTGTTTTAGCGGGAAATATCCTGTTAAGGTAAAAGACCCTGAAAAAAGGAGAAAAGAGTAATGTCGGATACCCGGATAAACACCTATAAAGCCGCAGGAGTTGATATCGAGAAGGGTGACAGATTTACAGAGTTTATAAAACATATAAAATCTGATGCCCTGTTAAAAGGAATCGGCGGATTCGCAGGAGGTATTGAACTCCCCGTATCCGGGTATATATCTCCCGTCCTTCTTTCATGTACTGATGGGGTTGGTACAAAACTTCTCGTTGCCAAGAAACTTCAAAATTATTCGACAGTAGGCATTGATCTTGTTGCTATGAGCGTGAATGATCTCCTTGCGTGCGGAGCAAAACCGCTTATGTTTTTGGATTATATCGCTTGCGGTAAAATATCCGAGGAGAAGCTGCAGGAAATAGTCACCGGTATTGTGAGGGGGTGTGAGTTGGCGCATACCAAACTCGCAGGGGGTGAAACTGCCGAAATGCCTGATATGTACGCTCCGGATGAGATAGATCTTGCAGGTTTTGCAACAGGTCTTGTGGAGAAAGCAGAGATGCTCCCGAAAAAAGCGTCTATATTAAAAGGAGATGTTGTTTTAGGTCTCCCCTCATCGGGTATTCATTCGAATGGATATTCCCTGGCCCGTAAAGTCGTTCCCCGGGACGATTCCGGGATATGGGAACAACTTTTAATACCAACACGTATTTATACCGACGAAATGGAGCTTCTTCTTGCAACCCATAAAGTACTCGCGGCTGCTCATATCACAGGCGGCGGATTGTATAATAACTTGAAGCGCGTGATTCCGGAAAATCTGAAACTAAAATTATATCATAATTGGAGAATTCCTGAAGTCTTCACTTTTATTCAGGAAAAAGGGAATATCTCCCGTGATGAAATGTTTACCGTATTTAATATGGGGATAGGAATGGCGATTATCGTAAAAAATCAGGATAAAGAGAGTCTCTCGGAATTATTACGAGATCACGGTTTTCCTCTTTGGGAAATCGGTGTCATAACTGAATAAGGATTTAACCTGTCGGTTCATTACCAAAAAAAAATCTCTCAAAAAGTTTCCGAAGAACAGTGAATAAAATATTTTACCTGTTCCTTGAGAGCTTTATGAGAGATTGTATTTTCTCTCATTAACAGCTGCTATTTAATATCTGTTGATTCTAAACCTTTAAAAGCATACTTTAAAGCCGCTACAGAATAAGCAGTCGCCAAATCTTTAATATTTTCCCAATATCTGCCATCGTCATTCATCCAGTATCCATTTTCATTCTGGAGAGAAATGAGTTTTTTTGTGATATCTTCTCTCCAAAAATGTTTATTCCCGTTTGCATCGGTAATGACATTATCTCCGAGAATGTATAAACATTTTGAAAAAGTCATATAATAATAGTAAAGGGATGTTGTCCCGAATTTGGGGTTTTCTTCCACGGTGTAATTGTTTTTAATCCAGTCAACTCCTTTTGTTATTCGTATATCATTCCTGTCCACCTTGGCGTAGAGAAGGCTTTTAACGCCGGCATAGGTCATAGATCCATAGGAATGGCTTCTGTCATCGGTGTACGTTCCGGTTTCATACATAAACCCGCCGTCATCTTCTGTTCTGTAGTCCATCGAATTCACTTCTTTCACATTTTGACATCGTGCCAGAAAAATGAGAGCCTTTTTCCAATAAAGTCCTGTGTCTGTTCCCTCCGTTTCCATGTTTTCTGCGTTTTCTGAAATGAGTTTGCTGTATTTTTCCTCGTAATCATCTGCGGATTTGATCGCTTCCAGTGCCAGTTGTGTATTGGATAAATCCGGCCGTTCATCACCTCCGTAGCCGATACCGCCATAATATGGATCTTTTTCCGTATATCCCTCACTCTCGTCGCACTGAAAACGGATAAGGAATTCTTTTGCGTTTTCGATGATGTCCTTATGTTCTTTTTGCCCATATGTGGAAAATGCCAGGAGAGCCACTGCCGTGGTATAATTCCTGTATTCATTCTGATATATCCCCCCATCTTCTTTTACAAATCCTTCCAGATAAGTAAATCCTTTTTTAATCGTGTCGTCTAAATTATCGATTTGAATATATCCGGGAACTTCAACCAAAGAATACAGGACAAGGGACGTAATGGCAGGGTGGGATTTCCATGATCCGTCTTTGAATTGGTTTTTTTGCAGGAACTTGTATGCGAGTTCCAGGCTGTGTTCAGCTTCTTTTTTAAGACTGAGGGGGAATTTATATGACTGATCGTTATTGTTGACGCCTTGTTTTGTATCTCCGGTTTTCCCTGTACAGGCAAAAAAAAATATTGTGAATAAAAGAGTGATTATTGTGATCTTCATTATGTTATTTTTCATTATTCCATTCCTTTAGTATGATAATATAATTGTCTTTTTCCGATAAAGTGAGGTTTTTTGCCATTTCAAAACCAAAATCCCCCCGGTACGGATTTCCCGCAGAAGATAAAAGATTAATAACGGAATCCGGCATAGGCCAGATACTGATATAATTGAATGTATAATCCGCGGTATATTTATTATCTTTGGTAAAAGAAGCCCCGGTAAATACCCAGATCGCTTCCTGATTCTTTCCTTCTTCCCTGTTCCGGATAATATCGGAAAAAGGGATTTTTTTATTATTTTTTAAGAGCGTCAATTGTAAAAGGCATTTTTTATCACGGAGTTGTTCCAGTGCATTTTCTGTTTTCAATAAGCCGTGATAGGTGGGAAAAGGCACGGGTTCAAATCCAAGTAAAAGAAGGGCGAAATGTAATTCCGAGGGTTTATTGCCTTGTATTTTAAAAGCACTTTCATAGGTATTTCCCGCTTCATCAACCAAAAAGAATTCCAGAATACCTTCCGTAATTGCCAGTTTACATTTGATTCGTATCTCCTTTTTCTCCGGATCGATGATAATGTTGTTGATCGTTTTTATCCCCGCATCAGGGGATGTCTTTGTATCAACCTCATCGCAAAACACATTCAGTGAGATCAAAGAAATGGAAAAAATCAGAA
>JAFGRV010000103.1 GCA_016934975.1 Spirochaetales bacterium
AAAAAACAGCATCGGGGATAATTATTCCACAAACTGCACAGGAAAAAACGCAGGAAGGAATAGTTATTGCAATTGGTGATGATGAATCAATAAAAATAAAGAAAGGCGACCGCATTATGTACGACAAGTACGCGGGGAAAGGGATTAAAATTGACGGAGAAGAACATTTAATCCTGAAAATGGAAGATATTCTGGCAATTATTGAATAATCATATAAAAATAGAGAGGTATAAATATGGCAAAACAACTTAAATTTGATGAAGATGCCCGGCGGGCTCTTTTAGCCGGTGTCGAGAAAATGTCAAATGCTGTTAAAGTTACTCTTGGACCAAAAGGTCGAAATGTTGTTCTGGATAAAAAATTCGGAGCCCCGACAGTAACAAATGACGGTGTGACAATAGCAAAAGAGATTGAACTCGAAAATCCTTTCGAGAATATGGGCGCACAACTTCTAAAAGAAGTTGCGACGAAAACAAATGATGTAGCTGGAGACGGGACAACCACTGCTACGGTTTTAGCTTATTCGATTATTAAAGAAGGCTTAAAAAGTGTTGCTGCCGGTATTAATCCGATGGGCATAAAACGCGGAATTACAAAAGCTGTTGAAATCGCTGTGGACGACATCAAGAAAAAGGCAAAACAAGTAAGCGACAAAGCTACTATTGCTCAAGTCGCTGCAATCTCTGCTAATAACGATAAAGAAATCGGAGAACTCATCGCCGCATCAATGGATAAAGTGGGAAAAGACGGTGTTATTACCGTTGAAGAATCAAAAACCCTGGAGACAAGCCTTGATGTAGTGGAAGGGATGCAGTTCGACAGAGGATATCTTTCCGCTTATTTCGCAACAAACAGAGAAACCATGACAACAGATTTGGAGAATCCGTACATTCTTATTCATGACAAAAAGATTTCAAGCATGAAGGACCTCCTTCCTTTACTCGAAAAAATTGCCCAGAGCGGCAAACCGATTCTTATTATAGCAGAAGACATTGACGGCGAAGCACTCGCAACATTGGTCGTTAACAATTTAAGGGGAACCTTGACTGCATGTGCGGTAAAAGCCCCGGGATTCGGCGACAGAAGAAAAGCGATGCTCGAAGACATTGCAGTCCTTACAGGCGGTGAAGTTATTACCGAAGAACTGGGACTTAAACTTGAAAATACCGAGATTGCACAACTCGGTAAAGCAAAAACAGTTAAAGTTGATAAAGAAAATACGACAATCATCGAGGGCGCCGGAGACGAAAGTAAAATCAAAGGAAGAATCGTTCAGATTAAAACACAAATCGAAGATACGACATCCGACTATGACAAAGAAAAATTACAGGAAAGACTCGCCAAACTCGCAGGCGGCGTTGCAGTTATCAATGTCGGTGCGGCAACGGAAGTCGAACTAAAAGAGAAAAAGCACAGGGTAGAAGATGCGCTTTCAGCCACCCGCGCAGCTGTAGAAGAAGGAATTATTTCAGGCGGCGGGCTTACACTTATCGAAGCCGTTCAAGCCCTTGTGAAGGCGGATATCAGCGATCTCAGTGAAGATGAAAAAATCGGTTTTAAAATTGTAACACGTGCACTTGAAGAACCGATCAGACAAATTGCGACAAACGCAGGTCTTGACGGATCAATCATCGCCGAGAAATCAAAAACGGAAAAAGCCGGAATCGGTTTTGATGCACAAAACATGGTTTGGGTCGATATGATCAAAACAGGAATTATTGATCCTGTAAAAGTGACCAGATCGGCATTACAGAACGCAGCATCTATCGCAGGACTGCTTCTTACAACAGAATGTGTCATTACCGATCTTCCTGAAAAGGAACAAGGCGGAGCACCCGGCGGCGCACCCGGTATGGGCGGCATGGGCGGCATGGGTGGTATGGGCGGAGGAATGCCTTACTAAGAACATGCTAAATGATTATATGAAAATATATTGCTGTCCGGGATCTATCCCGGACAGCTTTTTTTTATAAAGCTTTTTTATAAAAAGAAGAAACCTCACTTGATAAAGCATTACTTTTTATTTATAGTGACCTTAAAAGATAATGAGTATGGAAAATCAAAAAGTATATTTGGAAGAATGTCTGACATATGATCTCGACACAATCGAAAAGATTTTAAAAGAAGCTTTTCTTTATCTCGGAATAAATACTCCTGAATCATCGAAAATACTTTTGAAACCGAATATCCTCGGTATCTATCCCCCGGAAAGATATATCAATACCCATCCTGTTATTATCGAAGCAGTGATCAGGTTATTACTGGATAAGAAGAATACTATTATTCTTGGTGACAGTTCCGGTAATGGGCAATACGGAAGCACATCCCGTGCCCTTGAAAAAAGCGGGATGACTGCTCTCGGTCAGAAATACGGAATTGAAGTTAATGCATTTGATAAACATACAAACAGGGTATTTATAAATGATAAAAACCATATCTTTAAAAAAATAAATCTTACCACCTATATCGATGAAGTGGATTATATCATCAATATTCCTAAATTCAAAGCACATACATTCGTCGTCTATACAGGAGCAATAAAGAATTTTTACGGTTGTATCCCCGGCGCGGGAAAACCCTTTGGTCACTTCCGGGCACCGGGCGCAGAAAAATTTTCTCACGGTCTTATCGATATTTATAACTTCATAAAATCAAAAATCCTTATTAACATTATGGATGGTATTATCGGAATAGAAGGGGCCGGACCGGGAGCCGCGGGTAAAATAAAAAAGGCCGGATTTATCGGTGCAAGCTCATGCGCGTTTTCCCTGGACGCAGCATGCCTCGAAGTAATTAAAACGAATCCCCGGCATATACTCACTCATCGTTTGGGGGTAGAGAGGAAACTTTTCTCAGGGAATGTGAAAAAAAACAAGGAACTTCCACAGGTTTCATTTCAATTACCAAAGGGAAGCGCCCTCGAAGGAATACTTAATAGAATAATTCCGGGACTTGCTTTTTCAAAACCCTTTCTTAACCGCGCCCAATGCACACGCTGCGGATTTTGTGCAAAAGCATGTCCTGCCGGTGCAATCACCTTGAAGCCCTATCCGGTATTCGATTTCAAAAAATGCATCTACTGCTTTTGCTGCCACGAAAACTGTCCGGAAGCGGCAATTTCCCTGAAAGAAAATATCTTATTCAAAATCTTTAAAGCAATGGGGAATGAAAAATCGTAATCTCTCCCAAAATTTTTTCTCAGGCTCTTTCTTTCCTGTACTTATCCATAAGAACCGACATACGTTCCGCCTGCATAAGAAATGTCTCCAGCCGTGATTCTATAATCTGGGGATACACATTGCCATCCGACTCGATTGAAAGAAAGGGGATACTCATGGTATCCGGAAAGTAATCCGGGAGATCGTATTTTTTATCATACTTCTGCTTTATTTCCTTTTTATTTTTTATTTTCATTTCTGGGGTCATGAGCCCTTCGGTTAATCTGGTGGGCATACAACCGAAAGGTCCGATATTGATCACTCCCGATATTTTTTCAATGGTCTCATGCATCCCGATACCAAGGGTAAGACCTGTCTCGCCCTTATGCTCTTTCGGGAGAATGTGTTCACTATGTTTCATGAGAGGATCTATTTTTGTCCGCTCAAATTTATAAAATCCTGATTTCGCCAATAGTTTCTTGAGCTTTTTCTCCACATATCCCATATAAAATTGTCTTAAAACTAATTCAATAGTGGCACCCAAAGACCGGTGCGGTTCCAAAAGCCTCTTCTTAATTAGCCAGTCGAGGTACAATATAAACTCGGTTACATATGCTTCCTTTATAATAAATCCTTTTTTAGCAAACCACTTATGAAGCCATTTATGGGAAAATCCGTCTTTGCGTACATACACCTCCCCGCACATCGCGATAAACCTGGAATCCTCGATTTTTCTTTTTACGGGAATTTCATTTTTCAAACGGAGGGCCATTTCTTTTAGCGGTTTATATACTTTCCCGGTTCCTTTTTCTGCAGCGGAGAGAAGTTTACAATATTCCTCTTCAAAAATTTTCATCCCTCGTTCCGGAGATTCGGCATTTGTCAGGATTGCCGACCTTACATCCCCGAGGACATCACTTAATGAAATAAGTTCCCAGGCCATCATGGTAAACCGTGTTCCTAATCCCGCATAGGCATCTTCATTCGAGAGAGAAAGAGTCGTTATATTACGAAGCCTTTTCCTTCTTATGATTTGCTTAATAAGCACATTATACTGACCAAGGCGGCAGGGTCCTCCGGACTCATTCACAAAAAAAGCGATGTATTGCTTCCCGTCCCAATAATGTTCTATAAAATTAAACAGGTGTCCCACGCAGAGTACAAAAGGAAGACATTCTTTCCCGCTTGTATAAAGCCGTCCCTTTTTTAAGGTCTCCATGGTCGCTTCGGGCATGGCAAAGGCATTAATCCCAAGGGATTTGAATCCCGAAGCAAAAAGCCGGGTGCCAAGATCTCCCATGGAGGGAAGGACCACCACTATACGGGGATCAGTCAAGGGAATACTTTCCCCTTCGGATGTAATGAAAAAATTTTGATTTTCGTGTATCTTAAATAATGCCGGTTTGTATTGACTGAAATCCGTATCTTTAATGGTATCGGATATCTTCCTGTAATTTCGAATGATGTCAAGAGCAGCCTCAATTCTTGTATTTATCCCCGCATCTGCGGTATGACCGTCAAGCTCAAGGGTAAGGGACGGTTTCGTATCCATAATTTCCCTGAATTGAGGTATAATCATGGAATCAGGGGCGCAGACGAAATTAGTTATATAGGTACTAAAAAGCTGGGGATGACGCTTAACAATACGGGCGGCTTTTAATATCTTCTTTCCCGCTTCCCAATACATATGATCACCGACAAATTCATCCTGGTATGGAAATAAATCATAGGGTATAACAGGTATTCCACGGGAGGCGAATTTTTGCGGGATTCCTTTGTGAGCAAACTCATTAAAGGCATTATAGGTCCGTCCGAAAAGTACAATAGCAAACTGATCGGGATTTTCTTCGAGGCGATTCATAAACTCCGCCGCAAGGTCGTTCATAGCCCTGAGACATTCCTGCTGTGCCCGGATCCCTGCCGCATATGCCTGCTTTACTTTCTCCTCATCCGTAATTCCCATACGCGCAGCGATCTGAACAAACTCTTTTTCTTTAGTATCAAAACCGGGAGCAAAATCCAGAATCGGATGTATTACTTTTCCATCGAGGTTAATATCCTTAAATGCCTGTTTAATAATATATGGCTCACCGCTCACGAATACACAACATGAATTAAAATTAGTCCGGTGATGCTTTGCTTTATTCACAAACATTTCCTCGATCATGGGAATAAAGTAATAATCACACTCTTTATCCACAAGGTCCTGAAACAAACCCAGGGAAAGTTGTATCGGATAACAAAAGGAGGCGAGTTCCCGCTCAATGCCCTCTTCCCGGACAGCTTCCGAAAGTACGACCTTAAATCCTAATTCCGTGAAAAAATTATAATAAAGAGGGTAAATAGTATTTGTATGGAAAGACTGGCTGATTCCGACTGTCTTTGCATTGAGGGGTAATTCTTTTTTTGGTGCATATGTATGATAAATCAAATCCTGTCTTTTTTTTACATAATCGTTTTCACCGATATCCGGAGATAATTTAAAACGGAGATTATAATATTTGTTACAAGCCCCGCCGAAGGGATATGATTTCCCCTGTATTTCGATCATATTTATCGAACAACCACGGTCGCATTTCTCTTTACCCCCGTTACACACAAAGGATTTTTTATATGTGACCTCTCTTTCAGCCAAAGTTTTAAGGGAAAATTCTTCTTCCTCGATGAATCCCAAAGCAATCTTTTCCTTTACCTCTAAGGCCACACCAAAAGCACCCATAAGACCCGGTTCCGGGGGAACAATAATTTCTTTCCCGGTTAGTGCCGCCATGGCGATAGGTACGGTTCTATTATAGCACACGCCACCCTGCATAAAGATTTTTTTACCGATCGCCCGGGTTCCTTTTACCCGGTTGATGTAATTCATACAAATAGAATAGACAAGTCCTGCAACAACATCCTCCTGTTTCATGTTTTCCTGAAAAGCTGTTTTTATATCACTGGAGATAAAAGCCGCGCACTGATCATTGAAATTCGGAGGTTTCATCCCTTTCATCGCGATCCCGGCTATGTCTTTGACATCAATATTCAGGGATTCATAGGCTGCCTCTTCCAGAAAAGAACCTGTACCCGCAGAACAAGCCTCATTCATCGCATAATCCGCAGGAACCTTGTTTATAATATAGGTATATTTTGCATCCTGCCCCCCGATTTCAAAGAGGGTATCAACTTCCTCATCAAAATATGTCGCGGCAGTCGCGTGGGCAACAATCTCATTTATCACACCCTGGGTCAGTCCATGAAGCCCGGCAATCTGCCTTCCGGAGCCGGTAACTCCCAGCCCAATTATCTTGATTTTTTTAGGTATTTGTTCAAGAAGCCCTTTATAACATTCCCTCGACGCCTTTATCGGATTTCCGTTTGTCCGTAAATAAACAGACCCGAGAATCGTATTATCAGCGATCTTAAGAACAACAGCCTTTGTTGTTGTCGAACCCACATCCAGACCGATAATACAACGGTCCCCGTCTGTTGCTTTACCCCTCTCCATATTTTTAAAAGTAACCATCTCTTCGAACTTCGTGAGGGGCTGTAAAAAATCAAATGAACTCTCACGTTCCGAAAAAATATCGGTGAAAGAAGTAATGGGCATGACATCTTCATTAAAAAGACCATACAAAGCAGCTCCTGCCGCTTCAAAAATCCTGGCATTCTCATGGATTTCAATAGAAGGAATCTTACTTTTTAAAAAACCCATTACGATCGGATTTTGAGTAACTCCTCCGACAACAAGAATGTGATCCTGCTTTACCTTTCGCAGCAGCTCTTCCGCCTTCTCGGCGATCATACGGGAAAGACCTGCCGTTACTTCACCGACGGGAACACCCTTATTGAGCGCATGGGTACAGTCCGATTTGCAGAAAACCGAACACCGCCCGGATACTTTAAACGGTTCCGCTTGTTGTGCTTCCCCGACTGCCTGATCTAAAGAAAGATTCATCCTCTTTATCTGTTGAAGGAAAAACTCACCGGTCCCGGAAGCACATTTATTCCCTGTCACGACACTGGCGATCCTGTTCTCTTTATCAAGGGGGTATACGATAAAAGTCTCCCCCCCTAAACTTGCGATCGCATCATAGTGTTTATGTTTATAGTTCAGATGAGCAAGAGCTGTCTCTACTGCAACAGGTTCTGAAATAACAGGGAGTTTTACCAATTCACGGAATTTTCTCCCGGTCACAACAACAGGGTATCCTTTTACTGCAAATTTTTCCAGATTTTTTTCAAAAATGCCCTTTGGATCTCCATTATGTGTGATTGATAATGTATCCGTAATGGCAAGAGCACCGGAATCACCTAATGTAGCTTTAACAAATGAGACAGTGGAAGCACCTAAACATACTCCAACCCCGATCTTATCCATATATATTTCTCCCTGTATTTATTTGTGTAAAGAAAGCAACTGAGGTACTAGCAAAACCCTTTGATTTTTGTAAGTACCAACATAAACAAGCAGGGAGATTCAATTATGTCATTTTAATCTAAATATTAATAATCAAATCTCCAAAGCCAACGAAAAAAAAATTACTATCCTTATTGCCGAATCATTATAAGAATAAAGGAAACCTCTGTCAATAAAGAAAAGCCCTCATAAGAACTGGCGTGCTCATGAGGGCTTATAGTGTCAGATTAAGGGACTAGAATAACTGACACTTAAAGATTGCGGGCGCAACCTCTAAAAATGTTAATTTATGATATCATAAACAATAAGAGATGTCAAGTTTATTTTCATTTGAGGCATTTGCGATGTAGCCTTTTTATCTGATGAGAGACAAAATACCACCCCCCTCTGAGGAACGATTGGCCTGCGGCCAGATGTT
>JAFGRV010000104.1 GCA_016934975.1 Spirochaetales bacterium
CCTGAATTATAGTGATCCTCGTAACGTGCTTTACCGAAGGAAGCCAGTCCGACAATCTGATCCCCATCTTTGATATTGTCACAAACAATAACATCTTCTCGTTTCAGTCTCACGAAGATCGTGGAATCAACAATTATCGTGGAGACAATATCTCCGACATCCGCAGTCTCTCCCCCGGACATGGAAACTGTAATATCAAAACCTTTCAGCATTTCAACAACCTTCTGATATCCATCAATAATGTGGGTAATAATCTCCCCATCAATCCGGTGAGCATTCCTGCCGATGGTATTGGATACGACAAAATTATCAACAGCCCCGACACATAATAAATCATCGAGATTCATGACGATCGAATCCTGTGCAATATTCCTGAAAACCCTCTTATCTCCTGTTTCACAGGCATAGATATACGCCACCTGGGATTTTGTCCCGGCACCATCGGCATGCATGACATTACAGAATGTATCATCCCCCAGAATATCCCCGATTATTTTACAAAAAGCCCCGGGGAAAAGCCCTTTCGATTGTTTTTTAATAGCATTTTTTACATCATCCTTTGTAGGAGAAACTCCTCTGGACAAGTATGTTTCAGGTTTCATTCTTTGCACCTCCAACGTAAGTATAGTTGCATATCAAATTTCCACATCAACCTGGCACTCTTTTCCCTGTTGCGGAGAAAGAAGCGCCCCTTTTATTGCCGAACCATTCACACGTATCCCCGGACGGCCGGTTCTTGTGCAATTGATTTGGTACCGGCACCCCAGGTACATCCGCTCCGCCTTAAAACCCGCCCATTCCCCGGGAATACGGGGCTGTATGACGAGGCCGTCAAGGGTCGGTCTGATACCAAGGATATACTGGGTAAAAGCAATGTACATCCAGGAAGCTGTCCCGGTAAGCCAGGAGTTCGCCCCCTGCCCCGGATAGAGGGAATCATCAGAACTGATAGTCTGACAATAAACATAAGGCTCGGTTCTTAATACATCAGCCTCATGATTCCTTTTTATCGGGAGTATCGAGGAATAGTAATCAAAGGCAAGGCTATTCCGGCCTAAAAGGCATTCCGCCACAATCGCCCAACTCTGTGCATGGGCAAAAATACCATTCTCCTTTCGCCCTTTTACATACCGTGAAATGAGACCATGATCATTATCATAGCCATCGAATGCAGGAGAAAGGAGCTTGATACCCAAAGGCGTATAAAGATGCTCCCGGACACTGTTCATACATTCTACAGCCCGCTCTCCCCGGGCAACACCGGAAATCACGGCCCAGACCTGGCTGATAAGAAATATTTTCCCACACCGGTTTTCTTTTGTACCGATCGCCTTATTTCCGAATCCCCGGACATACCAATGGCCATCCCAGCATATTTCGTTTATACGATCCGCCATATCCCGGGCAGACTCGCCTAAGGCTGCCGCATCAGTCTTTTTTCCCATTCCTTCGGCAAGTGCTCCGAGCAGATTACACGTATAAACAAAAAGCTCCGCCACAAAAACGGATTCCGGCTGCTCTGCCGTCATCCAGAGATGTAACGTATCATTCCAGTCCGCCACAAGAATAAGGGGAAGACCATGGGGGCCTTTCTGCTCCCGGGTATAATGTACGGCAGCAAGAAGGTGCTCATAAAGAGAGCTCTTTTTCCTGCTCCCGGCAAAAGGAACAATCGCATTGAGCAGAGAATAATCCCGGGTTTCAGCGATATAAAAATAGACCATCACAATAAGCCAGAGATGATCATCGGAAAATCCTTTTAAATTTCCTTTTTTATAAAGAGGAAAATACTGATGATAACACGATCCGTTTTCAAATTGACAGGCGGAAATGATATCAATAATCCGCTCCCGCACTGCTTCCGGTTTATACGCGCAGATCGATAAGGCATCCTGGCAGGAATCCCGGACTCCCATCCCCCGTCCCTCTCCATTCTCATAGAAAGAGATATACCGGGACCAGTCAAAGGCCGTTTTACATTGATAGGGATTCCATGTGGAAATTACCGATGAAATATCATCATCCGAACAGGAAACGGGAAAGCGGGAACAATACTTCTTCCAGGACTCTTTAACCTCTTCCAGCCCCGCTGTCACGTTTTCAGGACGGGAATAGTACAGGTTGATGGATGCGGCTTCTTCCATGGTCAGGGCAAAGCCAAGAACTACAATCAACTCTTTTTTTTCATCCGGTTTCAGGGATAATGTGGACCGGAGGGCTGCACAAGGGACGCCCCCTTCGAGAATCGAATTGGATAAGCTATCCTGTTCAACACCCCGGGGATTTGTCTCGGACTGATACATCCCGATAAAGGCATCACGGCTGCACTCAAAATCCGCGATCTCCCTGTTTGTCCCCATAAACGCCATCCCCGCACGCAGGGGATCATAATTCCGGTTTTCTTCCATACTAAAGGCCGGATGGGGCTCAATGAGTGGATAGATAATTCTGTTATCCTGAAGAAAACAACGTGTCAGGTGAAGAGCCCACTGAATATTCCGTGATTCCGGTTCGCTCCAGTGGGTAAATTCACAATACGAATAGAGAGAAAGATTCATCACGTTAGTTCCGGTATTATGAACTTCAAGGTGCCATAATTCACAGGTATGATTCACCGGCACAAAATAGGACACGGTATGTTTTATTTTTTTATATCCGGAACGTATAACAGTATAACCCTGGCCATGACGACACTCATACAAATCAAGGTCCTTCATGACCGGCTGCCAGGCCGGTGACCAGTATTCTTTTGTCTCTTCGTTTTTAATATAAATATACCGCCCCGGGCGGTCATAGGGGATAGAATTATAACGGTATTTTGTAATACGTCTGTCCCGGGGATCTTTGATAAAAGAAAATCCACCGCCGCTCTGGCTCACAATACCGCAATATCCCAAACTATTGGAAATATAATTCATCCAGGGAGTCGGTGTCCGGGGATCTGTAATAATATATTCTTTCGAATCCTTGGAAAAATTTCCATATTTCATAGCGTCATATCCTCTGAACAAGTCAACATAGCCCCGAAAGAATGGTAAAAATTACTATTTTTTTCCTTCCATGTCGTGGAGTTTCGATTTTTTCCTTCCCTCTTCCCGCCGCTGGCAAGCGGCACTACCATTATAAAAATCGAAACTCAAAGACTTCGGTTTAAAAATTACTATTTTTTTCCTTCCATGTTGTGGAGTTTCGATTTTTTCCTTCCACCTCTTCCCGCCGCTGACAAGCGGCACTACCATTCCAAAAATCGAAACTCAAAGACTTCGGTTTAAAAATTACTATTTTTAAACCGAAGTCAATTATAAGACATATCATTATGCCTATTCAATCCCGGATGGAAGTTTTATCTCCCTTCGATACTATAATATATATCACAACTATCCAGTCTATTTAAACCGGAGATTAAAATAATATATGGGAGAAGTTATCCATTTTCAGAGGGATGAAGATGTGGCCGTTGATACAAGTCCAGCAAAAATTCCAAGGCAAGTTAAAAAAATTTCAATTTGTTCCCAATATTGTTCTAATTTCCGTGAATAATTTCTTAAATGTGAAAGGTTTTATTAAAATTACTACATTTTCAAAATAACTCAATTTTATCTTATCTAAAAAACCAGTACATAAAATAACAGGAATATCTCCCCGGATCTTTCTGACCTCCCGGATAAACTCCTCTCCGGTTAATTCAGGCATAGTTAAATCTGTTATAACAATATCATATTTTTTCGGATTCTTTTTAAACATATCAAGTGCCTTCCTGCTGCTGCTAAAAGCATCTATCGTACATCCCTGTTTTCGAATCATTAACTCTATAGTTTCTTTTAAAAATTTCTCGTCATCCACAAACAGAATAGACTCGTTTCCGGTAAGTCCGTCCATATTAAATTTTTGTGATGTCACTTCCAAAGCAGATTTCTCAATGAGCGGCAGGAGAATTGTAAAGGAAGTACCTTCGCCTGGTGAACTGGAAACTGATATATCTCCATCGTGCTGTTTTATTAAAGCTTTTACGGTAGCTAAACCAAGTCCTGTGCCCTGTCCCCTGGTCTTTGTTGTAAAAAAAGGATCAAATATCTTATCAATGATATCGGGAGGGATACCGGAACCTGTATCTTTTACTTCAATATTAATATACTTGCCCGGAGCGAGGGTCTTGGAATCCACAGACAAAATTCTATATGTAACATGAAAAGAAATTGTTCCTTCCTTGGAGGTCATTGATTGTACTGCATTCATCCCCAGATTCATAAAAATTTGATGCAATTGAGTCGGATCAGCAGAAACATAGTCATCGGTTATGTGGTTATCCAATAGAATATTAAAATAACTTGGCAGAGATGCTTGTAAGAAATTGATCACTTCTTTTAGAATGGGTATGAGCCGGACAGTGGATTTATTAGTTTCAGTCTTCCTGCTAATAAAGAGGATTTGCTGGACAAGTGCGGCTGCCCGTTCTGCCGCAGACAACATAATATTGATATATTTTTTAATCGGTTCTTCCTCACCGGTTTTTTCATTCATAATATCGAGATTTGTAAAAAAAATCATCAGAATGTTATTAAAATCATGTGCAATACCCCCGGCCAGATTCCCGATAACCTCCATTTTTTGAGCAGTTATCAATTGTGCCATAATAACCTCTTTTTCTTTTATGGCTTTTTGTAAAAGAGATTCCTTTTCCTGCAATATTCTTTTATCTTTCATTAATTGTATCTCCCGGGATTGTACGGCAAGATTCATTTTCGCAAAAGTCTTTCCTAAATTATTCAATTCTTTTATTTTTATCGGGGAATAGGTAAAGTCATAAATTCCAGCCTGTATATTTTCCGTTGCCTTATTTAAAAGATTGATAGGTATCAATATTCTATTAATCAATATAAACGAAAAACCGAACATAACGAGACAAATCAGGAATAATCCGATATAAAAAATAATAGTAAGTCGTGTCATAAGCAAAAATGCATCGGCAATTGGTTCAATAATATATAATTGCCACCCGATTTCAGAAAGTTTTGAGACACTGCCGAACCAGAATGCATCATTTAATGTAAACGTAAGATTGCTTATTTTATTATCCTGAGCAATAGGAGGAACCTGCAAATCCTGTATATTTACCTGCTCCACGACATATCTGTATTCTTTATGAGCGACAATTGTACCGAGTTGATCGGTAATTATTGCAGTTTTATTTTTTTCCAGGGAAAGCATGTTTACATAACTATTCAGCTCGACCAGATTGATAAATCCGACAATAATGTGGTATTTCGTTTTGAAACTTATTGCCAGGGTGGGAAAGCCGGTATCATAAGAGATGAAAGCGGAAGACCAATAGAATGAGTCTTTTAAATTTTGTACATAATTCTGATTAGACATGTCCAGACCTAAAAATTCCTTATTATATGGAATTGTTAACTCGATGACGGCGTGATCATCAAGGATGTAGATCGATTCAATTATCTCATTTGTTTCTTTTAAATAGGTAATATAAGGAGAATAATCGAACAAATCTTTTTCTAATCCGGAATCACATATATCTCCTATAAACCGGATGAGACTTTGATATTTCTTCAAAAAATCATACACTTTTGAAGAAAGAATATGGACAATTTGTTCATTCTTGGCTTTTACGTCCTGTGTTATAACGGAATTGATAAAATAAGAATTGATTATACCTAAAATGAAAATAGAAATGATTACTCCGCCAATAAAAATTCGAATAAAATAAATACGGAGACTGGTACTCTTTTTCATCCATCCTTAAGTATAAAAACAATAATCACAATATGCAATATATACAAAAAAACATTTGGTTTTTCACTTCTCCCAGTCAGAAACAGATAAGAAGAATCGACGGTTTGAACACTTTAGGAAAACCAATTAATCGGGAGTATATATTAGCATTTCAATGATAAACCAATTATAATTTTAATACAAAATAATACAGGAGATAGGTAATAAGGAGGTAAATTATGAAAATATTACTTCTTGGATGTTTCGTCTTACTCTTTTGCAGTTGCATGAATAATCAACCGGTAAAACTGGGGTATATCGGAGTTCTCACCGGAAAATATTCGGATTTAGGAATTTCAGGCAGAAATGGAGCTTCGATCGCAATCGAAGAAATTAATAAATCCGGGGGAATTAATGGCCGGAAATTAGACCTTATTGTAAAAGACAATAAATTGGATCCGGCTCAGTGCATTACAGGAGCCGAAGAATTGCTCGAAGAGGGTGTTATTGCTATTATCGGCCCCATGACCAGTGATATGAGTATAGCTCTCCTTGATTTGCTCAATAGAAAAAAGGTTCCTATGATTAGTCCCACTGCCAGTACCCCGAGACTAACAGGATTGGATGATTATTTTCTCCGGGTAAATCCCCCTGATGTAACGGAAGCTTATTCGGCTGCCAATTTTTTTTACACCATAAAAAGAATCACCAACGTAGCTGTGGTATATGATTTAGTGAATAAAAGCTTTACAGAAGGATTATACATTGCATTCAAAGAAACATTTGAAAAATTAGGGCACGTTTCTATCGTCCCGATTCCATTCTCAGTAGAAGATAATCCGGACTATAGCAGGATTTGTGACAGTATAATTGAATCAAAAACGGATGCTCTCTTTATTATTGCCAACTCAATAGATTCTGCTCTCATATGTCAGCAATTAAAAAAACGGAATATAGATATCCTCCGATTTCTTACCGGGTGGGCTATGACAGAAGAATTCATTAATCAAGCAGGGAATGCTGCAAACGATGTCATTTTTAATCATTACCATGATACTGAATCAACAAAACCGTTATATATTAAATTTCTTTCAAATTATCAAAACAAGTATGGAAAAAAACCCGACTTTATTGCTTCCCTGGGTTATAATGCAGCTTATGTGATTATACAAACATTAAAGAAAAATTCACATCCGAAGGATGTAAAACAAGCCATACTCGATATCGGTACGTTTGAAGGTTTACAAGGAACAATACAATTCGATACATATGGAGATTGCAGTCTTGAACGGTTTTATTTAACCATTAAGAATAATAAAATAACATCATATAAAGATGAATAAGTTTTCATGATCAAGGGGTCTCTCCCATAATAAAAACGCGGTATCGGATGTTATTCAGAATATCCTTGTCCTGCAATTAATGAAGAGGTTCTAATCCTGTATAGTAACGAAAAATCTGAGAGAATTCCCATGGACCAATGGTAAGAATCACAATTTTTGATACAAAAATATCTATAAAACTGATAGTATATCCCACTGAACCTGAAGGAAAAAAAAGCCGACACTATAGAAACAAGGAGTCCATATGAAGAAAATAGTGATAGTAACATGTCTGATAATCCCATTAATCTCTGTTATTGGCTGCAAATCCGCCCCCCCCGAGGTGGTTATAATCGAAGCAACACCTCTATCCACACCTCTCCCCACACCTGTCCCGACACCCACCGTAGAAAAGCCATATTATATCGAAATATTGCCATCCCTGACAGATAAAGACTATACGATAAATCCCTACTCCTTTATTCATTCCTTTTACTCGATGGTATTTTATGATTTCCGTTTGACCACGCTCATTCCCCTGGAAGAACGAAAAGAAATAATGAAAACCGTATATGATGAAATTCTCCTTGGCTCCCAGGTGAATTTTATCATTAAGAAATACATGGATGTGGATAAACTCTCTTTTGTTTTTTATACATTCTCATCAAGACAAGGGCTGATCTGTGAGTTAAAAACAAATTTCGACGAAGGAGCGGAGGTTTTGGTTCCTCTCGATATGCCGAAGGAAGAGTGGAAACGGTGTGTATCGATTAATTATCAACTCATCAATACAAAACTGGTCCATAAGTCGGAAATGTATTCTTTTGCCGCGGAACAAAATCTTCTGGAAAATAATGACTTTGTAGAGCTTGCCCATCTTTATATATTTGATGAAAAAGAAGAGAATGACGACCAGATCCGGGAAATTCTGGATAAAATCATAAGGAGAAATTCCGGAAATGACCTTGGAATAAAAGCCAGATTAGAACTTGTCTTCTTTTATCTCCTGAATAATGATATAAGCAGTGCGGAGATTATTATGAGTCAGATAAACCAGCTTATGCCGGAAGAAGCGGGAAGCACCCTTTATACGGATTTTATTATCACGAATGAAGAAATGGAAATACTTAAAACTATTTTAGTAAGATTTTAGGGGTAAAACTGTCCTGTACGGATTTTTCCGGTTTTTTATATATTTTTTATATATCCGGCAGGCATCGTAATACCCTTCCGGTCCTATGAATGTGGAAGAAATATCTGCCCGGTATACTTCCAGGAGCAATGGAAACAGGGGAGAATCCATGAGTTTTTCGGTCCTGTAAAGAGGAAGTTTCATTAATGCCCCGGGAATCATATGATGCCGTACAAGAAAATAGATATTATCCTGCATTTCCCGGGAAAATCCCAATCTGGCACAAAAGCGCTGGGCAACCCGTGCTCCTATCTCGGAATGCTTATGAAAGGGTCTATCGACGGTTTTAATGGCAACGGGTTTACCGATATCATGGAGAAGAAGGGCAAGAGAGAGTGTAAGGTCGTTCTTTTTCCTGTACCGAAGCGTTTCAAGGGTATGTTCCCACACATCACCCTCGGGATGATAATCCTTGGAATGCGTCACTTTATGCATACTATAGAGTTCAGGCCAGTATTTTTCAACAAGACCGGTTCGATTAAGAAAAGCAAACCCTTTCCAGGGATACTGCCCATTAAGAATGGAGATAAGAAGATGTTTTTGCATATCAGGTTCCAGGTGACAGGAATGTGTGGATTCCGGAATGGATGTGTCGTCGATTTTATAATGATAGCGGGAAATGAGTTTTGCCGCCTCAATAAGGACAACATCCGGGGGAAGTCTCCCGGGTTGAGAAATCAAATCGGGCAGACGGATATCTCTGTAGTTGTTTAACGGATCAAGAAATACCTCTCGCTTTGAATTATAAAGAAGTGTCAGGGCGGTAAAAGGTTCGGGAAATGGTTTTTTAAGATCATCAACACAGCGGAAATAAACACAGGTATTACTATGATTCAAGAGGGCATCTGCAAAAGGTAATCCCGGATATGAAAGGCCCTCAAATTCCTTTGCCAGGGCAATAAGGGAGGCATCAGTATTGATATAGAGAGCACCCGGTTCTTTTATGCGGAAATATTGATCCAGGGCAGAATAACTGCTGAGTACATAGTGAAAACCTTTTTTGTTCAATATCGCCAGTATCTCGCTCATGGCGCATTATCCTGTTCTTTCTCATAAAATTAACCGATTCAAAACCGATGAATCACCGTGTCAGATAGTTTCCTTACGGGTATATACCCGTAAGGTTGTTTCGCACATGACGGTTCGGGAACCGGACATGTGTTCTTATTTATAATATACTATAAATCCCCAACTAATCCAGTAAATCAGGAACAAAAAAAGGGAGTTTTCCTCATGTTATCATGATCCGTTCCACACCTCATCCCGGGAATTCCTTGTGTTACTATAGGCGAAAATCGCAGGTTTTATTCAAGGATCAGGACAGGGGATGAAAAAGGAGAGCTGTGTGAGTATGTTGACAAATTTAAAAAAAAGGTTACAATAAAAATAAATGAGGATGATATGGGATTACCTGTTAAAATAGACACAACACAACGTTTTACGTATAAAGACTATTGTACCTGGCCGGATAATGAACACTGGGAAATTATTCACGGGCAAGCCTATAATATGAGTCCCGCGCCTTCAACAGAGCACCAAAGTATTTCAACAGAATTGATAACGATATTACATACTTACTTGCGTGATAAGCCATGTAAAGTGTTTCATGCCCCTTTTGATGTCCGTTTTCCGGAACATGATGAGGCTGATGATGAGATTGAAACAGTGGTGCAGCCGGATATTGTTGTTGTGTGTGATAAAACAAAACTTGACCAGCGGGGATTACGGGAAGCACCTGATCTTATTATCGAGATTATTTCACCCTCAACAGCCGGGATCGATATGAAAGAAAAATTTCAACTCTATGAAGATCATGGGGTAAAGGAGTATTGGATTGTTTTTCCCCATGAAAAAACAGTCCAGATTTATACCCTCGGGAAAGACGGGAATTACGGAAAACCATCAACCTATGTACGCACTGATACAATTACTGGGGGATTACTGGAAGGGTTGATTGTTGATTTATCAACGGTTTTTTCTTAAGCCGGTTTCACTACACATCTTTTACACGGGCAATTTTTGCCCCGAGAGAAGTAAGGCGTTCGGTAATATTCTCATAGCCCCGTTCAATCTGGTACACATTATGGATAGTACTTTCCCCTTCCGCGCATAATGCCGCGATAAGCAAAGCCATTCCCGCCCGGACATCCGGGGAGACAACTTCCGATCCCTGGAGCCTGGATGGACCGACAACAACCGCCCGGTGAGGATCACAGAGCACGATTTTCGCACCCATGCCGATGAGTTTATCTACATAGAACATCCTCGATTCAAACATCTTTTCATGGAGTAAAATCGTTCCCTGAACCTGGGTCGCCACAACCAGAGCAATGCTGATAAGGTCGGGGGGGAATCCGGGCCATGGGGCATCATCAATTTTGGGAATCATCCCGCCCATATCCGGTATAACTTTTAATTCCTGGCCGGCATGTACCTTTATTGTATTCCCGTTTGTTTCCCAGGATATACCGAGTTTCCCAAAAGCGATCTTTGTCATCCGGTGATGCTCCGGTGCCGCATCTATTATCTCCAGTTCACCATGAGTAACCGCTGCCAGACCGATGAGGGATCCGACCTCCATAAAATCCGCGCCAATCGTCATTTCTGCACCGGAAAGTTTTTTTACTCCCGTGATCCTGAGTATATTTGACTCGATTCCGGCTATCTGCGCACCCATGAGATTGAGCATTCGACACAGGTCCTGTATATGGGGTTCAGAGGCGGCATTACAGAGAATCGTCTCACCATCCGCAAGCACGGAGGCCATAATCGCGTTTTCCGTGGCCGTGACGGAAGCCTCATCCAGAAAAATTTCTCTCCCGATGAGCTTGTTCGCCTGAAAGATAAACTGTCCGTCTATGGCAATCTGCGCCCCCAATTCTTTCAGGGCGAGGAAATGTGTATCAAGTCTTCGCCTGCCGATGACATCGCCGCCGGGGGGTGGAAGTATCACTTTCCCCAATCGCGCAAGCAAAGGCCCTGCAAATAAAATTGATGCCCTGACTTTACTCGCCAGCTCCGAGGGGATATCATTTCTTTTAATATCAGTCGTTTGAATTTTGTATTCATTTTTTGAGATACGTTCCACCGATGATCCGAGGCATTGCAAAATCTCAATCATCACCTGCACATCTTCCAGATCAGGAACATTTTTAAGGACCACAGGTTCTTCGGTAAGAAGTGTTGCCGCAAGACACGGGAGCGCCGCGTTTTTATTACCACTTGGTTTAATTTTTCCCTTTACCGGGAAACCGCCTTCGACAATATATTTATACATAGATAGCACATGGTATCGTGTGAGCGGGAATTTGTCAATCAAGGGAGGGCGGTAATCCGTAAATTCCCACCCTTACTGTTTAGTCATGGCAAAATTATTTACTCATAGCTCCTGCAATTGGTTTTTCCAGATAGAATTCGTATAACCCTTCGACTAACTCAGCCTTAAATAAATGAATTGTTCCGTAGGCTGTACATAATATGCTCATATAATGCTTACCTAAATAAATGCGTTTAATTTCTTCCAGGAGTTCAATTCCATTTACCAGGGGCATTTGGTAATCTACGATGAATATATCAAATACTTCGTTTTGTATTATTTCTAAAGCTTTCATTGCTGAAATTTCCGTCGTCAGATTATAGTGCCTTAAATTTTCCGTAATAAATTTTAATACTCCCGGTTCGTCATCGACTGCCAGTATCCTTGTATTATTCATTTCTTTCTCCCACATTATTATTTTCATTTATCCTCATTAAAAAGAGTAAAAGTTCCATATCATATCTAAATTTTCTCTTGATACGAGGTAATGCTCCTTTGTTTTTCTCACTCCTGAAAACTCTAAGGTACATTCTATACATTTGACAGAAATGAAAAATAAGCAATTCAGGTGCTTTTCCATTACCCTAAAGGAGTAGTTTTGGTATTTAAAAAGGGAGTTTTTAAAATGATACGTCTTACACTTTAAAAATATTTAAGAGTTGAAATTTGCTTTTTGCTTTGCATTTTTGCCGGATATTAAGTATATGCTTCTTTATAGTGTCGACACTTAAAAATATTTGTTCCGCGATTTCTTTATTGGATAATCCTTTGAGCACGTACTGCAATACTTCCTTTTCCCGGGGTGAAATATTATATTCAGCTGTTTTCCTTTCAAAGAGAGTGACTGTATTTTTTTCAGTACGTAATGCTGTAAATATACGTGTTTCCAGGGATGCTGCCGCGCGGGCGGAATATATATCATGATCCCGGATAAGAGCTTTAATCTTGGCTTTCAAAGTGTCTATCATAAAGGGTTTTTCTATATAATCAACTGCTCCGGAATTTAATCCTTTAATTTTATCCGAAATCGTGGTCTTTGCCGTGAGAAAAATAAGAGGTATATCTTTATATTCATCCGTTTCTTTTAATCCTGTAAAAAACTCATACCCATCCATGACATCCATCATTATATCCGAGATAATAATATCCGGCTTATGTATCACAACAAGCTTTTTAAGGGCATCCCGGCCATTAAAAGCATAATAGTAATTGTAATCCCGGGAAAGGTGTTCCTGGAGGAAATTCACAAGTACAATATTATCTTCCACAAAAAGAACCGTCTTTTTTTCTTCGCTATAGGTTTCTTGTTTTAATTTAATATGTTTCCGGTTTGTTGGTCCCGAAACATACGGATTCTCCACTACATCATCCATATCAGTTACTGTTTTTAACTTCAATGTAATGATAACCGTTGTTTCTTCTCCTGCTTTACTTGCGATAGCTATTTTTCCTTTGACTTCACCCAGAACATTCTTCACAAGAGATAACCCTGCCCCGATCCCTTGAATATTTTTCTTACGAAACTCACTCTGATAATAAGGCTTAAAAAGGTGAGGAAGCTGTTCTTTGGAGATCCCAATACCCGTATCCCTGATTGTAAGTATAATGGAACGATTATTTTCTTTTAGTTCGATGTGGATGGCACCGCCGGTTTTATTGTATTTAATAGCATTATCAATAATATTATTAAGAATTCTGTCGGCAGCCTGGGGATGCAGCCGGGTATACAGTTTTTCCCGGATATCTGTTGTTATTTCTATTTTATTTTCTTCCGCGACTTTGCAATACAACTCTGCCTTTGATTTTACTATATTGGAAAAATTTATAACCTCGGCATGATCATAAAGCATTTTCCCCTGTTTAATTTTCTCATAATCTAACATATTAATGATCATATTTTGCAGGTCATTAATTTCGGCCTTAAGAATATCATGAGCATGAAGTTTCCTCCTCCCGGCCTGGTCTATTGCTTCATTAAGAGCATTCTGTATCACCGTAAGGGGAAGCTTTATTTCATGAGAAAGGTTGATAAGAAAATCCGTTTTCTCCCGTTCTTTTTCTTCCAGGGCTCTCATTTTAGCTTCCTGGAGGTGTTTTTCTTTTTGAAGCAATTTTTCACGTTCTTTTGTAACAGTATTAGTTAATGTCTTATACAATTGCTTTTGCTCCTGGTGTATTTGAGTTGCACGCGCTGCCAGAAATGAATTAATAAAGATTGATAAATAAAATAAAATCCGATTAACGAAATAACAATATAAATTATATTTGTCTTTTAAAACAGCTTCCAGGAGCAAAGAAGTAAAAATATTATAGATAGTAATGATTATACGCTCATTTAATCCGGAATATATAGATTCTTTTGCATGCAAAGATATAATTTGTTCTTCATTAGTTTTAAGAAAAATGAGAAAAGTATTAAGTTCCAGTTCTACAACTTCCTGAATTGTATCCGGATTAAAAGCATAGTCATTATCAAAAATTATCGGGAGGAGGTTATCTGCGATCTTTTTAATGTAATCATGCAAATTACAATTAATATCTTCTATAATCTGCAAAAGTTCCTCTTTCCGGAAAAAATTGTTTATTTCTACCATTTCCTTCTTACCTTTTTTTCATAATACCGCCATACAGGCCGCCGGCTTTCCAGGTATTTATAACTTCATCTGTCACAGTCGGTTTCCAACCAAACCATTCTTCCAAATGAAGTAATCCGGGTTCCTCTGTTTTCCAGGGATATAATAACTCTTTCATTTTATCTCGTGATCTCAAAGCTCCTGGTTGGTTCATCCTTTCATACATTTTTATTATATTGCGGACTTCTTCTGATATGGTTTCACAATCATAATCCGTAAAAAATAATATAGAACCTTCATCCGCGAAATCATAAATCTTTTTTGCTATATGTGAAATATCCTTATCTTGTAAAAACCAGCAGATACCATTCAGGCCAAAAGCAAATTTATGATTTTCTCCAAATAATTCTTTAGCAACAGCAGATTCTAAAAGCATTTCCGGTGTCGATGCATCACATTTTATATATTTTACGATAGGATTCTCTCCAATGATTTCTTTACCATAATCAACCGTAATTGGATCAATATCTGAATAAATTATTCTAGTACCTTCCGGTGCAATTAAATGTATATGATTTGCGGTAGGGAGTGCGGAAGCAAAATCAATAAATTGGTTAAACCCGGATTCAATAGCAATTCTTATAGCCTTCCCTAAAAACCAACGGGTTAACTTTGCTAATTTAGGAATAAAGGGAGCTTGTTGTGCGATTTTATCACCCATTTCCTTATCAACATCGAAATAATGATGACCTCCAAGAAAATAATCATATACTCTGCCCGCATTCGCCCTGGTCGGATCATCAATATTAATGTATTGATTTTCTTTATCCATATTATTCTCCTTAAAAATTATTTTTGATCCTTATATGAGTTGAAATTGATGAAAAGAAAATTGCTGTTACTCATTATCATCTCCTGTCGTGTTTCCCTGTAAAACAAATCCTGTAAAAATAGCTCTGTGGTTGCCATGGCCTACCACCAGTACAATCTAAGCATAATAGAAACCTTCTGTTACGTCAAGAACTCATCGGTTCAAGACTTCCTCCATATACATTATACTTGTTGAGCACTTTTTCTTCTCTGCGTGTCTTTGAGTCCTTTGCTCACTCGGCGTTTTATCCCCTTTGTTCCGGTATGCGGCCTCACCTTGTAAATAGAAAGACACTCAAAGCAGAACCTATCCGGGGAGAACGAGCTAACATACGAGATGGGGAATCTTATACGAACCGGGAATAGTATTAAATTCGAAAATAGTTAACAAGCTGAATCTTATTATCAACATTACATTTTTCTTTCATGCTTTGGAGATGTTTCTTTACTGTTTCAGTGCTGATACATAAATGATCTGCTATTTCCCGGTTTTCCATTCCTTTCATGAGTAAAGCAATGATTTCACGCTCCCGGGCTGTAAAATTACTCGAAACCGCGAGAGAATAATTATATTCCGACTTTTCCGGGGCTTTTAATATTTCCGTTATCTTATTCTGTAAGGATGCAACATTTTTACTATTATACAGATCCCTGTTCCGTATCAGTGTTTTTATTTTCTCTTTAAGAAACTCTATTGAAAATGGTTTTTCGATAAAATCAATCGCCCCGGACCGGAGACCTTTAATTTTCTCATCCGGAGCTGTCTTCGCAGTAAGAAAAATAAAGGGAATCTCCCTGAATTCCTTTATACTTTTTAGTTTTTCAAAAAACTCATATCCATCGACATGAGGCATCATTATATCGGAAATAATAATATCCGGTTTTGGCATGGTCGTAAGTTTATGTAAGGCTTCCCGGCCATCCAAAGCAAAATAAAAATTAAAATCATCCATCTGATGCTGCATATAGACTAAAAGTTCTTTATGATTTTCAACAACTAACACCGTAATTTTTTTCTCATTGTATTCTTCCGGTTTAAAATGAATTGTTTTATGAACAAGGGGTTTTGAAAGATTAGTTTTATGTATAATTTCTTCCCGCATAGATTCCGGAATGTTTGCTTTATTAAATGTTATGGTAACAACAGTTCCTTTCTTTTCCTCACTCTCAATGGCTATTTTCCCGGCTATCTCCTTTATAATGCTTTTCACGATAGGTAATCCGACACCGACCCCATGACTATCGTTTTTTTTAATCAAACTCTGAAAATAGGGTTTAAATACATATTTTAGATGGCGTTTTGGAATTCCGATTCCCGTATCCCGGATGGTGAGGACAATGGACTGGGCACTACTCGTTAAGGTTATATGAATACTTCCATTCCCCGGTGAATTGTATTTAACAGCATTATCAATAATGTTGTTGAGAACCCGGTCAAGGGCAAAAGGGGCGATAGGTGTATACAGATCATTCTGAATCTCTGTCGTGACCTTAATTTCTTTTTCATTAAAAAGAGGATGAAACAATCGTACTTTTTCCGAAGTAATGGCGGAAATATTTACTATCTTATCATGATCATATAACATTTCACCCTGCTGTATTTTCTCGTAATCAAGAATATCAATAAGCATGGATTTTAATTCTTCCACCTCAACTTCCAGTTTGAGCAGTGAGGGAAGCTTTCTCCTCCCGGCTTCTTCTTTAAGAGTATTTACCGTATTCTGCATAATTGTTAAAGGAAGTTTTATATCATGGGAGACCTCTACCAGAAAATCGGTCTTCTTTTTACTCTGCTCTTCCAGGGCTTTTATTTTGCTCTCCTGGAGGAGGCGTTCTTTTTCGGCGATTTCTTCTTTCTGTTTCGTAACTGTATTGGTTAGTGTCTTATACAATTGCTTTTGCTCTTGATGGATATAGCTTGATTTCTTCGCTAAGAATGAGCTGCTAAAAATAGACAGATAGCTTAATATATGGTCTATAACATATTTTTGTAAGTCCTGCTTTTCTTTCAAAACATCTTCGCTAATTAATGAATTAAATATTTGATATAATGTAATTATAATTCGTTCGCTTAATCCTTTATCTACCGCATTCGCGCCTTGTAACGAAATAACTTGTTCATCTTTTGTGTCAAGATAAGAAAGAAAAGATTCAAGTTCATTACGTATAATATCATTTAGATTCTCAAGATCAAAAGCGTAATCATTATCAAAAATTAACGGTAATAGACTATCTGAAATTTTTTTAATATATTCATGGATATTCTGTTTAATTTTTTTAATAAACTCTTGTATGTTTGTTGTTAAAATTTCATTATCATTCATTGTAATCAATTCACTTTATTTTCTTTACTATTCCACCATAAAAGCCACCTGATTTCCAGGCTTTCATAACTTCATCGGTAACAGTTTTTTCCAAACCGATCCATTCTTACAAATGAAGGAATCCCGGATCTTGTATTTCCCATGGATATAATAACTCTTTCATTTTCTCTCTTGATCTTAAAAAACCCGGTTGATTCATATTTTCATACATTTTTACCATAATCTACTGTAATTGGATCAATATCTGAATACAATATTTTTGAACCCTTTGGGGCAATAAGATGAATGTGATTTACCGTAGGCAACCCGGAGGCAAAATCGATAAATTGATTAAGGTCTGCTCCTACAGCAATCCGGACAGCTTTTCTTAAAAACCAACGCGTCAGTTTAGCAATTTTCGTAATAAAAGGAGCTATTCCTACGATTTGATCACCTGCTTCCTTATCAATATCGAAATAATGATGACCTCCAAGAAAATAATCATAGACTCTTCCCGCATTCGCCCTGGTCGGATCATCGATGTTTACGTACTGATTTTCTTTATCCATATTGTTCGCCTTGCAATTATTTTAAATTCTTATAGGAGTTAAAATTGGTGAAAGAAAAATTGATGTTTCGCAATAACATCTCCTGTCGTATTTTCCTGAAAAACTAACCTCGTAAAAACATCTTTTCGGGTAATCTGCCCTGTTCCCGGCATCCGGCATAAACTAATCATAATAGAAACCTTTCGTTAAGTCAATTCCGCGACATGGAAAGACTTGAACCCTTCGGGAACGGCAACACAGAAAATGGATAAGAAAGTATAATGCAAATCACATATTCATAGCCTCTTTGGTTTTAAAAACCAAAAAAAATAAATGCTTGGCGTTTTAAACAAAATATGCTATTATTTAGATGAGAGTAAAATAAAGTAAATTTAATAAAGAAGGAAGTTAAAAAAATGGAAAAAGGTGATCAACCGGAGATGACGGTCTCTGAAAAAGATCCGTCGATTACAATCATCGAAACAGTAGAAGATCTGGATCTCTACTCATCTGTTAAGCTAAAAGAGCATTTTAACAGCTTAAGAGAGGCAGGATGGTCCAAATTTATCGTAGATTTGGCTAAAACCAGGTATTTGGATTCCAGTGGGCTGGGGGCGCTTATTCACATCCACTCATGCACAAAGAAGGATAAAGATGCAATTATTCGCTTTGCCAATATCTCACCCTCCATTTTTCAGGTTATTAAGCTCACTCATCTTGAAGGTATGTTTCATATTACTCCGGATGTAGAGACCGCTGTGAGTCAAATAAAAGAGATCGCACCGGAAAGTGAAGTACTTCCATCCTATTCTATTACCGATATCGTCGCTCAAGTGACTGATATTATGACTCCCGAAAAAACCGCAACAACGACAGATAGTAAAAAGGGTCCTGAAATCAGACAGATTGAAATTGATGATGAACACGAACTCTTTGACAAATCAGGGCTTGAATATAAACGCTTCTTCTTAAGTCCCGACAAAATCCGGCGGGCAAGCTCCTTTCTCGCTTGTACGATGCCTATTTATTTCGGGGAAATAAACCAGCTAGAACAACAATCACATGAACTCCTTAAGAATGCCGTAAAACATGGGAATAAAGGAAAAATGTGGAAGCCCATAAAAGTTTGGTATTCCACCTGCACAAATTATGCCCACATTATAATCGAAGACACCGGCAAAGGTTTCCGGGAAATCGAAGAATGGAACGAATTTTACCGCCAGCGTATGCTCTGCTGTCACCACAGGGATTATAAACGGTTATTGCATTTTCTCTCCTTCAGGACAGAGATCAGCGACAAAACAGATACGGGGACCGCGTTCTTTTCCGCCATAGAGTACTGGAACAAAGGCATTGTATTTAATGAAAAGAGAAACGCTGTCGCTGTAAAACGGATGTTTTGATTGATAGGGTAAAAAAATAATACGATTATCATTTATTTCCGGACGATTCTTCAATTGCGATAATACAAGCAACTTTAAAACATAAGTATCGAAATAAATATTTCTGTGTTACGGGGCGAAAATCGCAGGTTCTATTCCAGGATTTTCGGTCCGTAATACTTAAGCGTTGGCCCGCATCTATATCTTGACTCATAGGTAATTTTCAGATGTCAGGAAAAATATAGATTTTTTGTGTTGGGTTGTAAGCCAACGCCGTGACAACGGGGTTTTCAGGGTATACATGTCCGGTTCGACGGTTTTGCATGTCGTTACACGGCGGGAAAGCCGGGGGAAGAGAAAAATCCTTATAATTTACAAAAGCTTTGTAAAGAAGAGGGGTCGATATAATTCAATCCCCTCTTCCCTACTCTATAACACGCAAAATCAGTATATCACAGAACTATTAAGAAGTCAAATAATTTATGCTCATGATACCAATTCTCAATGGAGAACCGCCGATTGCACCGAACCTTTGCTCCAAACTCCGGTCGCTCCGCCTCCATGTCCTGTTCTCCCGTCATCAACCTAACACTTCACCCACTTCCCGTTCATCCTGGCCGATTCGATCACGCTGTGCACAAATCTAACACCTAACAACCCGTCGAAAGAATTGGGAAAATAAAGTGCCAGGGGATCCGCATTCTTTCCGGACCGGCGGGCGGCAATCGCTTCCGCAGCATCGGTATAGAGATTTGCAAAGCCTTCGGGGAATCCTTCGGGGTGACCGGCGACGATACGGCTCGAACGGGCAGCTAACGGGAGAGTTCCCGGTCCGTTCGGGGTGCGGTGCTGCACGGGTTCACCGAGGGGTTTAAAGGTCAAAACCTGGGGAATTTCCTGCATCCACTCCAGGGTGCCTTTTGTTCCGCTCACACGGATACGGAGGCAATTCTCTACTCCCGCCGCGGCCTGAGTCACCCAAAAACTCCCCCGGGCTCCATTCTCAAAGCGAAGAAGTGCGCCGGCATAATCATGAATCACACGATTGGGAACAATAGTGCCGACTTCGGCAGCAACCTCGGTCACTTCCAGACCGGAAATAAACCGGACAAGGTTATGTGCATGTGTTCCGATATCTCCCATTACCAGGGACGGACCTCCCCGGACAGGATCGTACCGCCAGGGAACCTCCCCCGAAGGGTCCGGATCGTTTTCTTTGGCTTTTCCGCCTTGAACATATTCGACCTGAATGAGGCGGATCGTACCGGCCTGCCCGGCTGAAACCATGGCTTTTGCCTGGCGGACCATAGGGTAGCCGGTATAATTATGAGTCAGGCAGAAAATCAGTTTTGATTCCACCACCTTCGCGTGCAACGCTTCCGCGTCATCGAGGGTATTCGTCATGGGTTTATCACAGATTACATCGAAACCGAGGTCCAGGGCTGCGGCAGCATATTCATAGTGACTGTCGTTAGGCGTCATGATCGCGACAACATCCGCGCCATCCGGACGGGCTGCTTCCGCTTCCAGCATCTCCGGAACATGCGAATAAATCCGGTCGGATGCCACCCCGATCTCCAATGCCGCTTCCCTGGCACGGCCGGGATCGGAGGAAAGGACTCCTGTAACTAGTTCATAGCAATCATCTAACCGGGCTGCCTGGCGGTGCATGGCCCCGATAAAAGAGCCCGGTCCGCCGCCTACTACAGCTAATCTGAGCTTACGGCCTAACATGGATCTGACTGGATCTAATCTCATTTTATTTCTCCTTTGCAAGAAACTCACGAATTGTCTTAACAACCAATGCATGGTCCTCTTCCTGGGGAAGACCGGACACGGTAATTGTCCCGATCATTCCGGTACCTTTGACAAGAATTGGGAAACACCCGCCGTGGGGTGCATACTCATGTTCCGGAAGTAAGTAGGCTTTCTCGATACTCACACCTTTACTTTTCAACAGCCGGCTCATATAAAAAGAACTGTGGCCGAATCTGTTCACCACTCTGATTTTTCGTCTCACCCAATCATCATTGTCTGCGGAAGTGCCGGGACGGCTGGCATGAAAAAGCTGATGCTCAAAACGGGTAATATCGATGGTGACAGGCAGACTATCAGCGATAGCATGTTTCATGAGCAGGGTTCCAATTTCCCAGGCTGTGTCCTCATTAAAGCTGGTAAATTGCAACTCTGCTTCTTCGGCGAGAAGTTGTTGTAATTGATTTTCCATGACACCTCTTTTCCTCTTGTTCCTGGTTTATAAATAAATAATATCTTACCATTTAATTATGTGCAATGGCTATTTATATGATCCGGTCTTTTAGGAAGGAAATAAAAAAAGACTGAAAAACACTGTTTTTTCAACTGCACAATTAATAGTTTGGGTTTATTATGCTAAAAAAAGAGAGAACAGAGAAATATGAGGGACGAAGCTCATTAAAATCTCCCCAAATTTATTGACCAATCCCAAGAGAAGCATGTATGATGCTGATATGGAAACATACGACTTTACTAAAATAGAAAAGAAATGGCAGGATTTTTGGGATCAAAATAAAACATTCCGGGTAAAAGAAGACCCTGGCGTACCCAAGGATAAGAGACTCTATGTTCTCGATATGTTCCCTTATCCTTCATCTGCAGGGCTTCATGTGGGACATCCCGAAGGATACACGGCAACGGATATTTACTGCCGTTATATGAAGATGAATGGCCATCATGTCCTCCATCCCATGGGATTTGATTCGCTGGGGCTGCCTGCGGAGAATTACGCCATAAAAACAGGGACTCACCCCAGAAAATCAACGGAAGACAATATAAAACGGTTTGAAGAGCAGATAAAATCCTTTGGATTTTGTTATGATTGGGACCGGGTCGTCTGTACCCACGATGAAAATTATTATAAGTGGACTCAATGGATATTCTTAAAAATATGGGAAAAAGGCCTGGCATATGAAGATGAGGTACCTATCAACTGGTGTCCGTCGTGTTTAACCGGCCTTGCGAATGAAGAGGTAACAGACGGCAAATGTGAACGCTGCCATGCCCAGGTGGAACGCCGGAATTTACGGCAATGGATTTTACGGATTACTGCATACGCGGACAGATTGCTCGCGGACCTGGATAAACTGAACTGGTCGGAAGGGCTGAAAATAATGCAGCGTAACTGGATCGGGAGAAGTGAAGGGGCGAATGTTAAGTTTTCACTGGAAGATAAAAGCGATATTATAGAAGTGTATACCACCAGGCCGGATACTCTTTTTGGTGCCACCTATATGGTCCTCTCACCGGAGCATAGCCTTGTCCCCAAAATAACAACAGAAACCCAGAAAAAAGCAGTGGAAGATTATATCCGGCAGGCAAAGATGAAATCCGATCTTGAACGGACCGACCTTGCAAAAGAGAAAACCGGTGTATTTACCGGGGCGTATGCCATCAACCCTGTAAATAATCAGAAAATCCCTGTCTGGATATCGGACTATATCCTTATTTCCTATGGGACCGGTGCAATCATGGCGGTCCCTGCCCATGATGAGCGGGACTTTGAATTCGCAAAAAAATTTGATCTTGATATCATACAGGTCGTCTCCAAAGACGGGACTTTATACGATCTTGATGAAGCCTTTACTGAAAAAGGTGTTGCTGTCAATTCCGGCCAGTTTAACGGACTTCCCACAGAGGAGTTCAAGAAAAAAATAACAGAATGGCTCACGGAAAAAGGACTGGGCAATTTTACTATTAATTATAAACTCCGTGACTGGATTTTTTCCAGACAGAGGTATTGGGGCGAACCGATTCCCCTGGTCCATTGCAAGAAATGCGGTATTGTCCCGGTGCCATACGAAGATTTACCCCTTGTATTGCCGGAGGTGGAATCCTACACACCCACGGGAACAGGCGAATCGCCTCTCGCCGCCATCGAGGAATGGGTAAACACATCCTGCCCGAAATGCGGTGGTCCGGGAAAACGTGAAACAAATACCATGCCTCAATGGGCAGGGTCATGCTGGTATTATCTCCGGTATCTGGATCCCCATAATGACAAAGAACTCGCATCGAAGGAAAAAATCGATTACTGGATGCCTGTGGATTTATATGTGGGGGGAGCGGAACACGCAGTGCTGCACCTCCTCTATGCCCGTTTCTGGCACAAAGTCCTTTTTGATTTGGGAATCGTAAACACCGATGAACCGTTTATGCGGCTGGTAAACCAGGGAATGATTCTTGGTGAAGGTGGCGTAAAGATGTCGAAATCCTTAGGCAATGTGATTAATCCGGATGACATTATTGCGGAATCCGGGGCAGATTCCATGCGCCTTTATGAAATGTTCATGGGACCACTGGAAGCCTCGAAACCATGGTCTACCCGGGGGATTGTCGGGGTAAAACGCTTCCTTGAGCGGATATGGAAGATTTCCACCAGGGAAATTGTTGATACGGATCCGCCGGAGGAACTGGTAAAACTCCTTCACAAAACCATAAAAAAAGTCAGTAATGATACCCGGAGCCTGGACTTTAACACGGCAATCGCTCAGATGATGATTTTCACAGGGGAGGTTTACAAAGAGGAGAAAGTACACCGGAAATTATGGGAACCTTTTATTCTTATCTTAAGTCCCTATGCACCCCATCTCGCGGAAGAAGCCTGGGAAATGCTCGGAAATAAGCCCTCGATTATAACCGTACCCTACCCCACATGGATCGAAGAACTGACAAAAGAAGATGTTGTCACCGTTGTTTATCAGGTAAACGGAAAAATACGGGATAAGGAAGATGTGACCATCGGGTTATCCAAAGAGATTATTCAGGAAAAAGCCTTATCCAGCGAGAGGATTAAGACCCATATTGATGGAAAGACAATTGTTAAAGTCATTGTTGTACCGAACAAACTTGTCAATATTGTTGTAAAGTAATACTGCCTTTTAAATAAAAAACCCGGTAAGGCCTTTGTCTTACCGGGTTTTTTTAATTCTTCCAACTGTTTTTTTAATATCGATCCCGGTTAATGCCGGTAGTATTCGTTCGGTTTTATTTCCCTGGCGGTCTGCATATTCAAACGAAAGGAGCTTGTTATCCTGTAGAGCTGTTTTGATAATTGCTAAATATGGTTGTATGTTCCTGTTGCCCTACACATTTTTGATATTCCAATTCCGATTTATTGGTCGAATCTTCAATAAGAATAAAGAAATCAAAAATGGTTCCAGCCTTATTTCAATAGGTCCTTTTATGGCGGAAATAATAAATCTTACTATGAAATATGTAAGGAGGCTGAATCCTGTAATGATTGTATATTTGGGTCCCCATTCTTTGGTTGAAATGATTCCTAAAAGTCCGATAGTATAAGTAGTTATTTTCATCCATACAGGGATAAGTTGTTTTCTATGAACTGACATTTCAGAACAAGTTTGAACGTTCATATATCTACTCCTGGTAATAATATAGTTTAATTATAGACGTATTATTCATTTTGACCAGCCTTTTTGAGGCCATGGATGACCGGAAATTTAAAAAAACTTAAAAATAGAAATTAGATATAACATTGTATAATACTAAATTCATAAAAACCCAAACTAACGAAATTCATCATAAAATATTAATCTGTCTACATAAACACTTTCAGAATGATAATGCCAAGTTGAAGAAATAGCAACTATTTTTTCCTCGTATTTTTTTCCATAGGATACATCTATCTTTATTTTATTATAATCATCTCTATTTCCGGATATTACCCCACTATAGCGCAGATAATCCGCCAATTTGACAGATCATACGAAATTTTGATTGAATATGATCACGTTACATGCTATAATTCCGGAGAAATGGCAGGATTTAAAGAGAATTTCTTGCAAAGTGAGAAGATTGGATTTTAACAATACCTATCATTTATTGTGGACACCCTTCCGGCCGAACAGTATTATGTCAATCTAATATCCGATTTTTGTTAATTATTAGAAAATAGTATCCTTTGAATATCACTGCATTCAGGGATACTCCTTTTTATAGAGGATAATAATTGAGAATAGAATTAAAAAAAGATAAAATACAGAGTATGAATTTAATCAAATCTTGAAAGGAGAATTGATTATGTTAAAATCAATTACAAAAATGAAGCGTTTAACGTTGTTGATTGTTTTAGTAATCGGTATGAGCATATGTTGTTACTTCGCTTTTGCGGATAATCCGCTTATTACAACGGATTATTATGCGGATCCGTCGTGCCGGGTTTTTAACGGAACCATGTATGTATATGGTTCCCATGACATTGATGATCCCGATTGGTATAAAATGCGGGATTATCATGTATGGTCGTCTACAAATGGCGTCAAATGGACAGATCACGGGGTTGCCCTTGATAAAAACGATGTACCATGGGTAGACCAGAGTCAGGATACAATGTGGGCGCCGGATTGTGTCTATAAGAACGGGACCTATTACTTTTACTTCCCCGTAGTAGCTAATGGTGGCGGCCGTCGAATCGGGGTGGCGACAGCATCAAATCCCGAAGGTCCTTTTAATCCCCAGCCAAATTACATGGCAAATGTAAATGGAATTGACCCTTGTATCTATTTTGCTGACAATGGTGATGCATATATGTACTGGAGTATGACCTCTACTGTTTGGGTGGCAAGACTAAATTCGAATATGTTGTCTCTCGCCACTAGCCCCACCGCGGTGAGTATTCAGGGAGTTCCATCATTTAATCTGATCGAAGGACCTTGGGTTCATGAATATAACAATACAATCTATCTCAGTGTCCCCATATCACTTACGGGAGGGCCCGAGGTCATGGATTATGCGACCGGCACTTCTCCAACCGGGCCGTTCACCTACAGGGGTAGAATTTTCGATCCAAATGTCAATTGGACAATTCATGGTTCAATCGTTAATTTTAATGATCATTGGTATGCTTTTTATCACGACGATGCACTTTCCGGCAGCGACCATGGCAGGTGCTGGCGGGCGGAAGAATTCCAATACAACGCCAATGGAACCATACCAAAGCTCAGTAAAACACTCCGGGGAATCGGAACAGCGAATGCCTATGACCAGATTCAGGTCGACAGATATAATACTGCTTCAAGCGGTATACAATCCCAATCTGTTGGAGGGGGCGAACCAAGGGGCTGGTATATAGGAAATATTTCGAATGGCAGCTGGATTCAGTATAACAATGTAGATTTTACAAACACAAGCCCGGGCACAATATCCGCACGGGTGGCAAGTCAGTCAGGGGGAGGGTCTATAGAAGTCCGATTAAACTCTACGACAGGCACTTTATTGGGGACTATCTCCGTTCCCGCCACCGGTGGATCCCAAACATGGAGGACAGTGACCACGGACATGGGTAATACAACAACAGGCACACAAAACTTGTATCTCGTATTCAGGACCGGGGGGTTTAATGTAAACTGGATACAATTTGAGGGAACGGCTGCACCGACTGGTGTTCCGACTCCAGGACCTACGGGGAATCAGGCACCGATCTTCACCGGCGGACCTTATTCTCTTAACGGCACCAGCGACTACGTCGATCTGCCAGACGGACTTACCAATGACTTGAATGATTTTTCCATCGCCTGCCGGGTCAATCTGAACTCCCGTGATACATGGACACGAATTTTCGACTTTGGCGGCGATACGGATATCTTTATGATGCTCACCCCGGAATCGGGGGACACAGGGTATCCATATTTCTGTATCACCCTTACCGGAAACTCCGGGGAACAGGGGTTAAACGGAAACAGTGCCCTGCCAACAGGCTCCTGGCAGCATTTTACGGTGACCAGGAGTGGAAGCACCGGGATACTGTACATTAATGGACAGGAAGTGGACAGAAATAACAATATGACCTTACATCCCGCGGATATGGGAAATACCTTAAATAATTATATCGGTCGATCCCAGTGGTCTAATGATCCTTATCTGAACGGGGAAGTCGACGACTTTTTTGTCTATAATAGAGCTTTAAGCCCTTCGGAAGTTGCTGCTCTTGCCGACCCAGCTGAGATCACTCCCGATCCGACCCCTACTCCCACAACTCCTCCCGAAGACTGTAATGTATTTTTTGATCCGGCTCATTCAACACAGATCCTCGATTCTACATTCCGGATCGATGTGGTCGTGGATTCGGGAAACCAGGAACTTGCCGCATACGGTTTTAACATCACTTATGATCCGGCTATCTTACATGTTGCGGAGGTGGAAAAAGGAGTCGACGGGTTCCTCGCCGCGGCAAATACGGAAACTCCCGGAGAGATAATCGCCTCGGGATTTGATTCATCAGGCACAGGCCCCGGGTCGGATCTCCAGGTTTTAATTATTACCTTTAATGGGATTGCGGAAGGAATATCCTCCCTCGGACTGTATGTTGATCAGCTCGTTGACGGAGGACCTACTGTAATCGGAACTGCATGTGGAACTGATGGCAGTATTGAAGTGAAAGACACCATACTGAGGGGTGATATAAACGGCGATGGTGTCATCGACATTATCGACGCCCTTCTTATTGCAAAGTGCTATGTGGATATCGAACCGGAACGTTGCAACCTGGATAGCTCAGATACGAATTGTGACGGAAAAATTGATATTATCGATGCTCTGCTGGTCGCCCAGTATTATGTAGAATTAATTCAATCATTTTGCTGAGTTGAGGCATTTTACGGTTTCGCCGGTTTATGAAAATAAGCAATGACAATCCCGGTGTTTTGAATAAATTCATCACCGGGGTGTTATTTTTTTTTAATAAAAAAAGGAAAAATATGCTATACTATACTGACAATTTAATTTATTGCGATGGTTTTCCAGTTCTTTTCACCACCCCCGGTATTTGCAAAAAACTCATCCGGTCCACAGGAAAAAAGGTTTTCACTTTATGTCGGAATTCTAAACTTAATTACAAAAACCTGATATAAGATCAACATAATATTGGGCAATTAAGAGGGCATCAACAATATCAATGTTACCATTACAATCGACATCTGCATTTCCCGGGATAAATGGCGACGGATCAAGGTTTACGGAATACTGTGCGACAACAAGGGCGTCGATAATATCAATAGTTCCGTCTCCGTCAACATCACCACGCAAGGGATCTGTCTGCGTGGGAGTGGGAGCGGCTGTTGGCACCGGGGTCGGAGTCACGGGAGGTGCGTTTGCCAATTCATCCTGGACCGCATAATAACATGGTTTTGCATTATAGTCGTCATCAAAAAGAAGGGGGGCACCCGTTCCG
>JAFGRV010000105.1 GCA_016934975.1 Spirochaetales bacterium
CACTAAATTTTTCAAGACTACTTCCCAATCCACCGGTATCCATCCAACCTTCGTCTTCTTATATCCCGGTCTGTTTTCATTAACCTTACTCATCTATTCATCCTTCATATTATCATCAGATTCATGCATTAATTGCTATCCTATCACCCTTTTTTCCTTTTCCAGCTCCGCGATAAGTTCTTCTTCGGTCGGAAGAATCAATATGTACTTTGATTAGTATTTCCATTTGCGAAGATTCTCCACAAGGCTTGTGGAGTTTTTCTTTACCGGGAGATTCTCCGCAAATGGTGTGGAGAATTACCGGGTTCCGTTCCGCATATACTGAATAAGATTGCCTGAAATCCAAATGAGACTCCATTATCTTTTTACTCATCTTTCCACCCGCTTCCAGAAACTATGTTTTCTGAAATGTTTTTCTCTTATCTGCTCAAGAAATACATCATGATTTTCCATTGCTTCCGGATAAGTTTCTATTTTCTTATCCAGATTGATCAGCTTTCTATAATAGGAAGCAGCATATTTATAGGCTTTTGCATAAGCCCGGTTTAGAATATCTGAGAGCAGCGCCCTATAGATTAGGGTTTCAATAAGGTACAAATCTTTTCCAGTTATTTGATCCAATAAACTTAAGAGAGTACCATAAAAGCCGCTATCCAGTTCTTCTTTCCGGATAATCATTATTTCCAGGGCTTTTTCATAACATCTATATTCCAGTAACACAGAAAGCCCGCGGCATAATTTGGTATCTGTTTCTGCGATTTTTAAGGCTTCTTCTATAATAATTTTCGTTTCTTTTGAGTTTTGATCTTTTAGGTATTCTTTTAATCTTTCAAGGGATGGATTGTTCCTGTATTGTTGTTTTTGTACCTTTTTTAATGCAGAAATATCACCTGTACTTTTTAAAACTTGTTCTTCCAAATAAAGGACATCGGTTCTAAATCGATCTTCCCATTCCCGTGTTTTAATTACTTCCAGCACATAATCCGGATATCCGAATTTAAAGTAGTATTTGAGAATATCCAGCATCTGCATATCATTCACAACTTCGTTGTGTTCCGGTTGTAATTTTTGGGAAGGTGTATTGGGATTTTGGCTGAACATTCTTATGGAGGCTTCATACAGTTGGGGATTTTTCATTGCGATTGCTACCTGACCCATATTCACAGCACTGTTTATATGGGAGAAGGACGTTGAGCCGGATGTTTCTGTAATATTTTGATAACGGTTTTTGTAGAACTCATAGAGGATCTGCATTTCCTCCATAGAAAGCAGGATGTGGCTGTTTGGGAGTAATGCATCCCGGCATCCATAATCATCGTTATCTACAAGTTTTACAATTCGGGGAATCCATCCATCTTTTGGAGCAGGGTATTTTGAAGCTGCCTGTAACCAGAGAATACAAAAATCGTTTAATTCCGGCCCAACATTCCCCATGGAATCATCCACACGCTCAAGAATCCTGCCATCTGCTTTTATTATCTTTTCTGCTATCTTTAATGCCAATTCCGGTTCAGCATCCAATAAATAGTCTCTAATCCCTTCCTTAAGCATTTGAATCTCATGAGCAAAATATGAACTTTCCGAATATCTGTAGAAATGGGTTCCCCGAATGATCTTATTGGCTTCAATTTGAAGCTGCTGATAATTTGCCATGTTTAAAATCCCAGCTCTTTTAAGTAATCATTCATTTTTACCCGGAGTTCATCAAGTTCGCCTTCCAGTTTTACAATTTCTTTTTGAACTGCCGGAATATCAACAGGTTCTTCTTCTTCAAAGGTATCAACATAGCGGGGAATATTAAGATTGTAATCATTCTCTTTTATCTCTACCAGGTTTGCTACATAACTATATTTATCGATGACTGTTTTTTTGCGATAGGTTTTTACGATTTTACTAATATTTTCTTTTGATAATCTGTTCCGGTTCTTACTATCCTGATACTCTCTGCTTGCATCGATAAACAAGATAGTAGTCTTTTTCCGGTTTCGTTTGAATAGTAAGATAGCTGTGGGGATGCCTGTCCCATAGAAAAGGTTTGCAGGTAATCCTATTACTGCATCGAGTAAATTTTCATCAATGAGCTGTTTTCGTATTTTGCCTTCACCGGAGCCACGAAATAAAACACCGTGAGGAACAACAACCCCGACGCGCCCGTTCTCCCGGGTAATCGTTTCTATCATATGGCTGATAAAAGCATAATCGCCTTTTGATTTGGGAGGCAATCCACGATGAAACCTGTTAAAAGCATCTGAGGCCGCTTCTTCTACACCCCATTTATCCAAAGAAAATGGTGGGTTTGCCGTGACAACCTCAAACTTCATGGTTTTATCTTTTTCAAGTAATTTTGGACTTCGGATAGTGTCGCCCCATTCAATTCTTGCAGAGTCCATTCCATGGAGAAACATATTCATTTTGGCTAAAGCCCAGGTGGAACCGTTTATCTCCTGACCGTAAAGGGCAAAATCATTAGAGCCTTTATTTTTCACCTGGTTACCGCATTTGATTAAAAGAGAACCGGAACCGCATGCAGGATCACAGATTCTTTCACCGGGTTGGGGATCGAGCAATTCAGCTAACAATTGTGAAACCTCACCTGGTGTATAAAACTCACCGGCTTTTTTCCCGGCCCCGGCAGCGAAACGGGCAATTAAGTACTCATAAGCATTGCCAATCACATCCAAATCACCTGTTCGGGATGGGCGGAGATCAAGTTTTGGATTACCAAAATCTTCAAGTAAATGTTTTAGTCGTGCATTTCTGTCTTTTGTTTGTCCAAGGGCTGATTCTGAATTAAAATCAATATTGCGAAAAACACCCTGAAGCTTTTCTTTGTTTTGATCTTCTATCTTTTCTAAGGCAACATTTATTAATTCACCAAGGTTATTTGCTTGTCGTTGTGCATGGAGATCATAAAAGCTGCATCCTTTTGGGAGTTTAAATCGTTCTCTATCTAATCGTCTGCGTATTCGCTCTTCATCATCACCAAATTGTTTTTGTAGTTTCTCATAATGTTCTAACCAGACATCAGAAATATATTTCAAGAATAACATAACCAGTATATAGTTCTTATATTCTGCTGCATCTACTACGCCTCTGAAAGTATCACAGGCAGACCAGAGAACGGATTCAATTTCATGCTGTTTCATCCTGTCATCTGTTTTCATTTTGCCTCCATTTCCTTTAAAACAATTGCTTCAAGAAGTTTCTGTCTTTTATTATTTAATTCGATTAAGATTTTATACTCCTCTTTAATTATACTTATATAATGAGTGAATGTATGTAAGTCTTTAGCTGATGGGATTTTAATGGGAAAGTTCTCTAAGATATCTCTTGTAACATTGATGATGGTACTACCACCTGCATACGTCCAGAAATATTTTTGCCCTTGAGTTGAATTGATATACCATGATATATATTCAGATGGTATTTCCTCTTTTGGAGTTAATACAAAAAACTGCGGGCCGGCTGCAATTTTATCCGGATTTATAGTAACCGGCTGGGCAAATATTTTAGTCCCTCTTCCCGAAAAGATAATATCGCCTTTCAAAAGGAAGGATGGTTCCTTACGACCTATGGGATTAATACGGGCAAGGCTATCCCAATAAATACCTTCCGGTTGCACGTCCTTCATTTGGAGTATGGACATTGTTCCATCCGGAATCTGCTGTATTTTCCCGCGCAGAGCATATCCGGCTTGAATCTGTGTTATTTCTTTTAATAAGTATTTTCTGCAATAAATCATTTATTACATTATATCCCTAAATCAATAATAAGTCAAGAAAAAGTGTAATTTTTTATTTACTGCATAATAAAATTGACGATTTATTATTGATTTTCAAAACACTTTTGTAGAATCACTTATGCCTTCTGCCAACAATCCGTAGTTTTTAACATCTTTCTTAATCAAGATATAAGTACTGAAATTTGATTGTATCACTATTTGGTTCAGGTCTACTGTTTAAAACTATTAAGGTTAAAATTTTTTATAAAAAAGTTTTTTTTAACAGTTCAATTAACCGGTAATCGAGTCTTTCCGGATTATCATACTCTTTGAGATTCCGGAATTTATACTCACTGTTCATGACACCGAAGTCCTTATTTTTATAATTCCATAAAGACCAGCCTATTCCCTGATTATTTAACAGGTTGATAACATCACCGATCCGGTTGGGTCTGGATTCATGATCTGCTTCGAGATAAACACTTTACACGTCGCGATTTCTGATTGTGCTGATAGTATCAGCCTCATCCGGATGAAAGGAATCTTTGCTTTACAAACCGGCCTTTTGGGGATAGTTTTGAAAAGAGGAACAAGTGAGATGGCTAAAATAATTATTGTAGAAGACAATGATACTATTCGGGAGGCGGTAACAGCATATCTCTCTTTGGAGGAACATGAAGTACTGGAATTCAGCGGAATTGCCGGTGTATTGGAGTCAATAACAAACAATCCTCCGGATATTTTCATCCTGGATATTATGCTTCCCGATGGGAATGGTTTTAAACTCGCCCGGGAAATAAGAAAAAAATATGACACACCGATTATTTTTCTGACTGCAAAAATCTCGGAAACCGACAGAATTACGGGGTTCGAGATTGGTGGTGATGATTATATTGTAAAGCCCTTTTCCCCGCGGGAACTTGTTCTGAGGGTGAAGGCGATTCTGAGAAGAACCACCGGAAAACGAGATACAGTAAAACAGGGGACATGGACATATAATGGAAAGAGTCTGCACATTCAGCTGGATTCCCATAAAGTCCTTTTAAACAATAAGGAGATTATACTGACATCCGCAGAATGGGAAATACTCATGTATTTAGCGCAGAATGAGGGAATTGTCATAACAAGGGATACACTCCTGGCAAATAGTCTTCATTATCTGGAGGGGAGCACCACGAGAACCATAGATACCCACATTAAAAATATCCGTATAAAATTTAAGGATGCCGGATGGATCGAGACTGTCCGTGGTTACGGTTATAAATTCACGGGAGTATCAGTTTGAACACAATATTTGCCAGGACCATGGTTATTATTATTGTCAC
>JAFGRV010000106.1 GCA_016934975.1 Spirochaetales bacterium
GTATTTCAACTTCGTTGAATTCCAATTAGATTTTAGTAAAAAGGAGTATTTCAACTATAACCTTTGCAATTATAGTCTAACATATTATGACAATTAAAGTAAAAATCATACTAATTGTTCTTCCACTTATTATTGTTGCCCTCATCATTACAAGTATTTCATCTTATTTCCTGGCACGAACAGGTATCACGCGTCTTGCAAATGATCTCCTCGGTTTTAAAACAGAGGAACTTCAAAAAAACGCGGTAAACCAATGGAACCTCCTTTTAGAAAACAATCTTACGGAACAGGAAGAATTTGTCCAGGCTGCAAAAGCAGGAATACTGTCTTTTGCCCAGAGTCTTATTAAAAGGGATACGGAGGTTATTTTTGCTTTCGACAGTGAAGCGAATATTACAATGAAAACTCAGACCGAAAATCCCATCACCTTCCTTGATAATGAAATACCGGTTTTAAAACAGCTTTTTGCAGATCAGGAAACAAAACTGGTAGAACCATTTCTCGGGGGAGTAGAAAGGGTTGCCACTGGATTTTATTTTGAACCTTTCAAATGGTATTACCTCGTCACAATCGAGAAAAGTACTTTCTACCAGGAAGTAAATCAAATTACCAATCAAAGTTTTATTATTCTCGGTGCTTCCCTTATTGTTTCATTTTTTCTCCTCCTCTTTTTTGCTATCTACTTAACAAAACCCCTTGCAACAGTTGCCCAAACGATGAGACACATAATTTCCACAAACGACCTATCCGAACGGGTTCATGTGGAATACAAGGATGAAACCGGCGACCTTGCCCATACATTCAATCTTATGCTCAGCGCCCTGGAAAAAGCATACAATCAAATTAAAGCATATGCCTTTAAAGCGAGTCTCGCAGAAAAAAAAGAAAAAAAAATCAGGAATATTTTCCAGAAATATGTTCCGGCAGATGTTATCAACCAATTTTTTGCTAATCCGGAAGCGATGCTCATAGGAGAAAACCGTGTTCTTGCCATTCTTTTTTCCGATATCCGTGATTTTACCACCATATCGGAAGGATTATCCCCGGACGAACTTGTTAATACATTAAACAAATATTTTGCCATGATGGTAGAAATTATTATGGGGAGAAAGGGGATTGTTGATAAATACATCGGGGACGCGATCATGGCTTTTTTCGGTGCCCCTGTAAAACATACTGATGATGCCCTCCAGTCAGTGTACACCGGGCTTGATATGATAGATGCTATTGCTTCTTTTAATAACGAGCAAAAAAGAATCGGGATGCCTCCTTTTAACACGGGAATCGGTATTAATTACGGAAGTGTTACTGTCGGTAATATCGGATGTGAAAAAAAGATTGATTACACGGTTATTGGTGATATGGTAAACCTTGCCTCGCGCCTGGAGGGATTAACAAAACAATATAAACAGAAGCTGATCATTTCGGAAGATTTGAGAAATCTGGTTGTCGATGATGTCCCTTGCAGAATGATAGAAAAAGTAAGGGTAAAAGGAAAAACAAAAGGCGTAAATATTTACTCTGTCGTAAGAGAATTGAGCGAAAACCAAAAAAGAGGCTGGCAACAACATGGAAAAGCCATGCGGATATATTACGACAGGGAATTTAAGAAAGCAAAAGAAATGTTTGGTGGAGTTTTAAACTTTTTACCCGACGATTACATCGCTCTTTACTTTATAGAAAAATGTGATAAATACATCAAAACACCACCACCGCCTGATTGGGACGGGACTGAAATTAAAAAAGAAAAATAAGTCAATCGATTCTATTTACTTATATTCTTCAAAGCAAATGCAAGGGTATCTTTAAACATTTTCGAACCGAACATAACACTTAATTTTTTATATAATTTGGGGGGAAGAGACGCGAATAAAGAGGTCCGTCCGATTATCCGGTTATAGGTATAAAAACGTAATCCCCAGGCATGAAGAATATAATGAGCATTATACGCAGAGGAGAGAGTACTCCCGTACTTCTTGTCTCCTAAAAGCGGGAAATTATGAAACATTCCCTGCGCCCTGATTTGATGAGTAATACCGGTTTTAATAGTGCAGAGGGCAAGAGTTTGACGTTTGGAACTTATAAGTGGCTTCACTTTCGTAATAGCGTGCTTAGCTTCGGGATCATCGGAAAAAAACGTTTTTTTCTTTGCTTTGTCCCGGAAGAGACCATCCTTCCACTCTGCTTCATTTTCTATATGGCCTTCAAAAAGTCCAAGATAATATTTTTCACACAGATTCTGCTGAAATATATCAGAAATTTCCTGAGCACCTTTTAACGATTTTGAAAAAACAATAAGCCCCGAAGTATTCCTGTCTAAACGGTGAACCGGGCCCGGCTCAAAGGAAAGGGACGGAGATATGGAAGGTATAAGATAGGATTTTACCCGCTTCTCCAGTGAATTGTCTCCATGAACAACAAGCCCTGCAGGTTTATTAATAACCAGAATATTATCATTTTCAAAAATGATAAGGGGTTTAATAAAATCTCTATCTTTGAAATAAAGATTCTCTTTTTTTTCCTTTTCTTCTTTCTGCTCTGTAGAGGAAAAAAAAGCATCTATAGACAGAACGTCACCACAATGAACAGTCTCATTCTGCTTTATTTTCTTTTTATTTAATCTAATGTCGCCTTTTCTGAGGGCTTTATAGATAACCCCTAATGACACTGATGGATACATCTTCCTTAAAATTCTGTCAATTCGGCGGCCATCATCATTTTCTTTAATTTCATATATCTTCTTTTCCATAAAAAATATATTCTACTCCGTTTTACTTTATTTAATCGAGTTTCTTATAAAAACCCCAGGCGAGTACTCTCGCCATGAGTACTCTCGCCATGAGTACTCTCGCCACGAGTACTCTCGCCAACTATTAGATTTTTGCAATCGGCTCAAACACCTTACCTATGTAAGTATATGCTATTATTCCGCATATGCTTGTTTTTTTACAAGAATATGCGCCACTTTTTTTGAACAAAAAATGTGGAATAATAGCGAAACGCAGGTTCACAAGAAATCAAGAA
>JAFGRV010000107.1 GCA_016934975.1 Spirochaetales bacterium
TAAAGACTCCAGTCTCCATTTCCATCATACGAGAGTGAGTGATATGTTCCGTTTTCAAGATATGTAAAGGAGAAAAAACCTAAATTATCGTAATCATAGATATTACCTGTAATCGTCACATCGTTTGAGTCTAATATACTCCAGTTTTCAGGGGAAGTAATTGTAATTTCAGGATCATATGCATCATAATACACATCAATCGAATCGCTTCCAACATAGGAGCTAAAATGGTCATCCTCGTTATCATATGCATAGCAAAGTGCGACAATTGTATTCCAGCCGGGATCGAGATTTGCTGTAAAACTAAAATTGCTCTCTGTTGAGGAATAGACTTCCTGCCCATCAATTTCTACGGTAATATAATCTATATAATTATAGCTTGCATCAACACTAATACGCACCGAAGAAGTTGCAACGATAGCTTGGTCATCCGGACTGGTAATAGTTATTGTACCTAATAAATATTCAACGAGAGGACAACCGGAAAAGAGAAAAAATGAAAGAAATAATAATATGAAAAGTGATTTTTTTACACAATTATTCATGGCCTGTCTCTCCTTCAAGACAAAAGCTTTTACTCGGCAGTCAGAGAAAATACGACATCGATGCTCGCATCAATAGGAATATCTTGGCCCGAGATCGTTGCTGTGAGTACTCCGGTTTCATTTGTCATATCAAAGGTGTTACTGCCCTCGAGGTCATAGTTCATATTGCTATTCACATCTATGGAATCAATTTCAACAAGTATCAGTGAATAGGCGAGGGAATGGTATCTTTCATTATAATTATAAGTCCCTACAAATTTTTTACGAGTTAAAGAATCAGAAAGAAATGTATCCCGGATGATCAAAACACAGGAATCACCCTCGTTAAAGTTAAAGGACTCAACAATTCCCGAATATTGAACCTGAATTGTATCATTTATATAGGTGGTAACACAACTCCCTGTCCAATTCCTGTTTATACCAATTAAATCACAGGAAACCATGAAAAAAATAAGGAGTCCTGTAAAACAAACAGTAATATATTCTAATTTCATTTCATCTCTCTTTCAATAATTGTATATCCCTGTAATCAGGAATTCAAATAAAATTGAAGGAATAATGGGTGTCATAAATGATCGTGAATGAGAAAATAGATTATTTTGAGAGGTTCTGATATCCGGCGGTTTATGTCAATAATTCATCTCAAGGTGTTTAGATCACTTATAAACTGATGTGGGATTACAATACATTTTCTATTTAACTTATAGAACAAACTATTATACCATGATAAAATAATTTCCTCAGTTAAGTTATACAGTGATAATAGTGATGAGGTAAGATAATGCAATGTCAAGCAAATAATGATGGTTTTGTTACTATTGCGGATGCATCGGATATAAAAACTTTTAATGCTGCAGGAGGATCAAAATTGACAGGTACTCCTACGCCGGAATCGACAACCCATTATATTCCAACACCCAAGCCAAAAACCGGTCAGATATCAAAAGACGGAGAGAGAACATTTTTTAATCCGGTTCTCCCGGGATTTTATCCTGACCCGAGTATTTGCAGAGCGGGAGAGGATTATTACCTCGTAACATCTTCATTCTCATATTATCCCGGATTACCACTATTCCACAGTAAGGACCTTATCAATTGGGAACAGATCGGGCATGCCTTGGACCGGCCTTCACAACTTAACCTGGATAGCCTCGGGGTATCACAAGGTCTTTATGCCCCTGCAATTCATTATCATAAGAAAGTCTTTTATATTACCAATACCTTAATAGGAAGGGGAGGAAACTTCATTATAACAGCCACAGATCCGAAAGGGCCATGGTCAGACCCATTGTGGATACCAAACGCACAAGGAATCGATCCGTCATTATTATTTGATGATGATGGAAAAGTCTACTGGATCGGGAATGGTGATCCCCAGTCATCAAGGTATGATGGCCATAAAGTGATCTGGATGCAGGAATTTGATCCGGAAAAGATGGACCTTGTTCCGGGTACCTTTTCGATTTTAGTTGATGCAGGCTCGAATCCCGATAGAAATCCTATCTGGATAGAAGGTCCTCATATGTATAAAGTGAAGGGTTATTATTATTTGATGGCAGCAGAAGGGGGAACTGCGGAAAATCATTCCGAGGTTATTTTCCGCAGCAATAATGTCAGGGGACCCTTTGAGAGTTTTGAAGGAAATCCTATTCTCACACAACGGCATCTCCCTGCCGATAGAAAGAATGCCATAACCTGCACGGGACATGCGGGTTTGATTGAGACTCAAAACGGAGAATGGTGGTCGGTTTTTCTCGGGTGCAGACCATATGAGCCATCTCAGATGAATTATTATAATACAGGGCGTGAAACTTTTATGGCCCCTGTGCATTGGATAGACGGCTGGCCAATCATCAACCCTGAATATGAAGAAGTGCAATATATGTATAAGGCACCCAATCTCACTGAATATAGATTGAAAGATGCCATACCTTCCGGAAATTTCACCTTGAGGGAAGAGTTTGATACTCCCACACTTCCGCATTATTGGATTTTCCTGAGAACACCCCGGGAAAAATGGTATAGCCTCACAGAGCAAAAAGGGAGTCTCCGGATAGCATTACGTCCCTCGATGATAACGGAAAAATGTAATCCTTGTTTTATAGGACGACGGCAGCAGCATCTCTCTTTTACTGCGGATACAGCCATGGTATTTCATCCCCGGAATGATAACGAGACAGCGGGAATTATGGTTTTTCAAAATGAGAAACATTTTTATTTTATGGGTCTGACCCTTCTGGCAGGAAAAGAAACTCTTTTTTTACAGCAAAGTACTGATAACGTATATCATTCAGAAGAAGAGTTTTTTAAGAATAGGACAATTGTCACACAAACCGAGATAGATAAAAAAGCCCTACAAAAATCCCTTTTTCTCAGAATAAAAGCAGAAGGGAAATCTCTCGGTTTTTATTATTCATATGATCAGACAACATGGAACATACTTAAGGAAGATGTCAACAACACCAATCTAAGTACAAAAATCGCCGGCGGATTTGTGGGAGTTGTCATCGGTTTGTATGCAAGTTCACAGGGAAAACCGAGTAGTAATTTCGCGGATTTTGACTGGTTCGAATATTCCGGAAACGATCCTCTTTATTGAATCTCATCATTGTAAAAATCCATCGTCCCGGCCCGGGCAAAGAATGAAAGATCTGTTCGAAAATACGGACAAAATAGTCTATGTTGTCCCAAAGAGGCGACAAGGATTATAGAATGAAATAAAATCTGTTTATATAACGAGATACCATCTTATTTTTGGAGGAATTATATGAATAAAAAAATAATTTTTATCATTACCATGTTATTCGTTTCAGTCTGCATCTTTTCTCAGGAAGCAACCCCCGAACCTGTCTGTGAATCTATCACTTTCCGGGCTTCCGGATATATTCTGGATGCAGAGACCGGGGATCCTGTTTATCAGGCATCGATTACTGTTGTGGGAACAAGTGGCTCCCGCACTGTAAAGAATCTCTCGGATGGCTATTATTTATTATTTGTCCCTAACTGTATGACCGGTGATATTGCTACGTTTACTGTTACCATGGAGGGATATGATGATTACGTTATAAGTACCAGCGTTGTTGAGGCAACTACTATCAATTTTCTCCTTACCTATAGTGGGGAGCCATCTCCGACTCCCGATCCGAATCCCACCGCAACACCGGTGCCCGCGGTGACTTGCCAACCTGCATTAAGTAATTCATATGGATATATTACCGATGCTGAAACAAATGAACCTATTATTGGGGCCACCATTTTTGTGGAAGCATCAATTGGGAATTCCGAGACAACAAGTGATTCCGAAGGCTATTATTCTCTTTATATTTCCACCTGTATGATGGGAGAATCCGCTGTTTTTACAGTGACTGTAGAGGGTTACGAAGAGTTGGTAACAACCAGGGGATCTAACACCAATAACGATTTTGCCCTGACGCCTTCATCAATAACCAATCCCACTCCCGGACCTACTCCCATAGTACCCGGCTGTCCCCCGGTTGTTTATGTTGCTCAAGGATTTATTACGGATATTATTACTGATATACCTATAAGTGGTGCAGCTATTTCCGTGGAAGGAACTCAAGGGTCGGCCAGTACGACTACCGGATCTGATGGTTTTTATGAATTTTATGTGCCGAATTGTAATAACGATGAAACCGCAACATTTACAGTAACCGCAGCCGGATATTATACAGAGACTGCTACCCGGATTATTAGCCTTTCTAATATTATTGACTTTGCCCTTATGCCACAGTGTACCCTGGGAGATGTAAATGTCGATGGTGCAATTGATATTGTAGATGCTTTGCTGCTGGCCCAATACTATGTGGGAATCCAAACCGGTATTGATAATATATGTGCGGCAGATGTAAATTGTGATGGTACTATCGATATTATAGATGCACTTTTAATTGCTCAATATTATGTCGGATTAATCCCAAGTTTCCCTTGCTGATTTAATAGATATACTGATAATTAATGAAATTGTCAGTATATCTGATTTATATGAGCCATTATAAAAATTATTATTTTTGTAATATGTGAGAGATTTAACTATCATCAGAAAATTATTATTGGTGATTAATGGTCTCTACAGGAGTATTTAAAAAAAAATTCTAAAAGATTTCCTCTTTTATTGCTTATCTGATATAAATTTTATACAATCGGCATTATATATTCCACTGATGTGAGGTTTGAAGTTTCTAAAGTCAGGCTTTTCCGAAATATTATTTAAAATAAAAGAAACTGATCAATCCGGTGTGATGGAAAAGACAAATCATAGATTTGATTGTGAGTCTATGTTTGTGAATGTGGAAGTATTTACTATAAAAGGAAATTATAATGAAATATGATACATTTGATCTTATTGTTATTGGAGCGGGAAGTGGCGGATGCACAGTCGCCAGGGAAGCGGCAAAAGGCGGTATTTCTGTGGTGATGATTGATAAACGAAAAGAAGATGAAATAGGCGGAACATCAACCTATGATATGATTCCTTCTTATGTTTTTGATAAATTGGGCTTACCGGTACCATTACCCGAGGAAACCGGAGTTGTATTGAAAACTCTGCGGGTTTTTTCACCAAGTAGGCGTTATAGCTTTGAAACGAATTTTGGTGCCTACCTTGTTCACCGGACTAAATTCGGCCAGAGGCTTTTAGGGTATGCATTGGAGAGCGGAGCCACACTTCATGCTGAAACAGAGTTTGTTGAGCCGGTTATCGAGGATGGTTTTCTTGTGGGTGTGATTTGTCGTACAGCTGAAAATAAATTGAACGAATACCGGGGAAAACTCGTATGTGATGCGAGCGGTTATCCCGGGGTTGTCCGGATTACGTTACCGGAATCAGTCTACCGGAATGAAGAGCTTCGTGAGGAGGATATTGTCCGGAAATACAGAGAAGTACGGGATATACTCAGTTCATCTGATACTATCCCGGCAGATGATTATCCCGGGTGTTATTGTTATCTCTGCAACCGGGGATATTCCTGGATTATTCCGGAAGGCAATCACCGGGCGGATATAGGATGCAGTATCCCTTTTGGTCCTGATCATCAAGATCCTAAAAAGATTATAAAAGATTTTTGCAAGCATTATCCAAAACAGTTTGGTAATGAAATATACGCTCCTGTTATGAGGTCCATCTCTTCTCTTCCGATCAGAACAAGTCAGCCGGAACTTGTGGGAAATGGATTTTTGATTGTCGGTGACGCAGCCTGCCAGGCATCACCCATTTCTGCGTTCGGAATGGCAGGATCGATGATCGCGGGAAAACTCGCTGCTGAATCAGCAGCCATAGCAATTCTTAAGAAAGATCTTAGCAGGCAAGGTCTTTGGGAGTACCCTGTCCGGTATAGCCGGGGATTGGGATCCTGTCAGGCTTTTGTTGATCCCATGCGTATTTTTTTACAGAATACACCGGATAAGGATATGGAGTTTATTATAAAAAGAGGACTCCTGGGAACCGAGGAGTTTAGTCTTATCTGGACAGACGAACCCTTTGCATATTCTTTCTTAGATAAGATTACAAAATTTTTTAAGTGTTTACCTTATCTTTCACTTGTATTAAAACTACAGTTTGTGTATACAATTGGTAAAAAAATGGAAAAACACTATAAGCATTTCCCTTTTGAAAGTCAAAATTTTAACGCCTGGTTATCAAAAAGGAAAGCACTTTATATCAACCTTTTTAAAAAGCTGAAAGTAAAACGGAGTATTTAATTTATTGTTGCTGCCATACTCTTACATAATCCACATACATATATAATGGAAAATCATTTATATTCGGATCAGTAGGTCCGGTGAATTGACCTGAAAGTGCAAGGTTGAGCATAATGAAAAAAGGCTTGTGGAATTCTTCCTGGTTGCTCGCCGTGATGCTTTCAATTTTTGTCGGATTGGGATTACTCTCCCGGTCCACATACCATCTGAATTCATTAGAATCCCACTCAAGTGAATATAAATGAAATTGTGTCACATCGCCGACATTTATATTTTCCGTTGCATGAGAAGCATTTTGTCCCTCCCCCCATGGATATACTCCGGTCCGTGTATCCCAGAATAAGTTTTGAGTGATAACGGAATCGTTATTTTTGTGTTCCATAATGTCCAGCTCACCGCAGCTCGACCAGTTGGAGGCCATGGTATCATAATATGACATTGCCGGATTATAATTGCTTGTATATGTTGCATCACACGAAGTACCCATCATCCAGAATGCAGGCCAGGTGCCGGGGGCGCTGGGCATCGCGATTCTTGCTTCTATTCTTCCGTATCGCCATGATCGTTTGCCCTGGGTTGTCAACCGGGCTGAGAATTGGGACCAGTTCCTTCCCTGTATACTCGTTGCCGAACTATTATAATCTGCCCGGATAACCAGGTTACCATTTTGTTGATATGCATTATCCGGCCTGTACCATTCCCATTCACCATTTCCCCAGCCGTCAAAAACAGCTGAACCGGGATTATATCCGTTTCCCACATTATAGTTCCAGTTTGATGAATCCGGTTGGCCGCTGCCGTCAAAATTATCTTCCCATACAATTGTCCAGTTACCCCCGGAAACAGGTGTGGGGCCCGGGGTCGGGGCTGATGTCTGGTTTGGTGCGGGGGTAATATTCCCGGATGTTTTTTGATATACCCTGACGTAATCAACATACATATATGCCGGGAACACGGTAGTTCCGTCCGGAGATCCCGGCCAGTTACCACCTACAGCAAAATTTAATAGAATGAAAAAATTATTATGAAACTCATTCGTACTATTTATATTATTTGCAATATTCGCTTCATGATACTGATTCCCGTCAAGATACCATCTGATTGAGGATGCATCCCATTCGATGGCGTATACATGGTAGTCGGTGACACTCGTAGAGACAGACCCACCGTAATTCACATATCCATTATCATCCCAATGAATCGTGCCATACACTTTCGATTCATTATTGATATGTTCCATAATATCAATCTCACCGCATGCCGGCCAGTTGACAGAGGTTATATTATCCCCAAGCATCCAAAATGCGGGCCAGAGTCCCTGACCAAGGGAAAGGTCAATCCGTGCTTCAATCTTACCATAGGTCCAGGATTTTCTCCCTTGTGTTTTCATACGTGCGGATGTGTAGTTGTAACCGCCATAATTTTCCCTTTTTGCTTCAATAACAAGTGCCCCATTCGAAATATAAGCATTTTCCCTGCGGTAATACTCAAGTTCATTATTTCCCCATCCACTTGAGCCATTACCTGTCTCGAAAACCCAGTCCGGACCGATGCTGTTATCAAACTCATCCGACCATACCAGGGTATAGTCTCCGGACACCGGGTCAGTTGGGTTCGGGGTCGGGGCTGATGTTGATGTGGAGGAGGTTGGTGTCGGGCTTGTTGTGTCTCCGGTGGATGTTGTCCCTACAACCCACACGTGGGGTACACTATTGTTATTTGCTTCCTGTCCGTCTTTTCGTACTGTAAAATAATATTGCAGAGTATCTCCTGGTGAATATCCGCTTAAAGAGAGCGTCCAGATATCATTCCCAATATTTGTCAGTTCATTAAATCCGGGATTATAGAGCCAGATCCATTCAAACCCTGATCCGCCACTAAAGGTAATCGTAACGATTGATCCGTCAAAACTTGCCGTAGTGGTGTATTCTACCTGGGTACCGTTTATATAACCGTTTGTGAGTACTCCTGTAAAAGAATAATTACCGCTTACTGTCGGGATTGGAGTCGGTGCATTGGTGGAAACCTGGGTGGGGACAGGAGTTGCCTGCTGCCCGGGAAAGACATCGATGAGACCCACGTAATATTGGGCAATCAGTAAAGCATCAACAATATCCGGGGTGCCGCTTGCATCAACATCAGCATTGTTACTATTAAATCCTACGGGATTTAAGCCCACATAATACTGGGCAATCAATAAGGCATCAACAATATCAATTGTATTGTCGGAATTGACATCTCCTAATAAAGTTGATTGGGCGAAGCTTCCGGATGCACCAAAACTGAGGAGAAGAAGACAGAAGATACAAAATACTGACAATTGTCGCATAGTTCCGAATATTTGTTTCATTTTTGTTTTCCTTTCGTTATTCACAAAACATATTTGTACATTATAGATCATGTGCTATTATATCATACCTTTATTTATTGACCTTCACATATTTGTGAAAATATCTGAACTTTTTTGCTATTTTTGGAAAAATAGTACCTATGTAGGCTTTATCAGCCCCATATAGGTTGATAACAGCCAGTAAGGTCATGTTTGTACATGTTCATGCTTACGGTCGTTCCCGGGAACAGCCATTATTCAATCCGGTAAATGACGGAATTGATATTGGTTGTCGAATTATTATAAGAATTCGCCAAAGCGAGATAATGACCGTTGTTCATGGTAAAATATTCCCAGTCACTGGCTCCGTGTGTCGGGATTTCTATATATGTTGCAAATTCGGAAGTATCGGGATTCCATTTGTAAATATATGAATCTATATTATAGTTAGTGCCATCTCTGTAATTTGCCAATGCTAAATAATTTTCATCATTAATTGTGAAATATTCCCAATCTATGGCACCACACGTCGGGATGTTCTGAAAAAGGGTAAATTGTTCTATTGTTGAATCCCATTTATAGATTGTTGAGTTTAATTGATTTGTAGACGCATTCTCAAAATTAGCGACAGCCAGATAATGTTCATCATTAATTGTAAAATATTCCCAATCCGCGGCACCGCATGTGGCAATATTTTGATGAGTAATAAATTCTTCCGTATCCGGATTCCATTTATAAATTCCTGAAAAGATAATAAAAGAATTACCATTACAATTATTAGCGACCGATAGATAATATTCATTATTTATTGTGAAAAACTCCCAATCCTCTGCTCCATTTGTATCTATTGACTGATGTAAAGAAAAAAGCGAGCCATCCCATTTATATATTTGTGATGGTACATTGTAGGTTGTACCATTGTAAAAATTGGAAATGACAATAAATTTGTCTGTTCCGATGGTAAAATATTCCCAGTCTACGGCACCATTTGTCTGAAAGGTCTGTAGAAGAGTAAAGGTTTGATTTGTTGACCATGAATAACAGTTAGAAAGTGTATTATAAGATGGGCCATTTGTAAAATTAGCAACGAGTAATAAATGAATATCATCTATGGGAACGTATTTCCAGTCTGTGGCTTCATAGGTTTGAATATTTTGATAACTTACAAACTGATATGACGAATTATCTAATGTATAGATGGTAGAATTAATTGCCACAGATGAACCGTTATAGTTATTTGCTACAACTAAAAAATGTTGATTGTTTATTGTAAAATGTTCCCAATCTCGGGCGCGATTTGTACCGATCAATTGATATTCATTAAAGGTTATTGGTTCAGGTATAATCTCGTTTACGTTAATAGTCAGACTTTTAGATATCTCATTTTCCGGTATACCATTTGAAATAACAACAGTAAGCTTTGCTTCCGCCGATTCCTCCGGAGCTGTCCACTCGATTGTCTGTAATGTATTATTTGCTATTGTGCCGTGGGTCGTTGTCCATTTAAAGTCTAAATCATTTTCTCCCTGGTAGGAAATATTTACTTTTATAGTAATCACCTCCCCGTAATCGACACTCTCTTTTTCCGGAGTTACAGTAAACCCGTTTATAATGATCGGTGAATCAATAATGCACCCGAACAAGATGAAAAGCATACTCACAAAAGAAAAAAGATATTTCATAAAAACCCCCTGTTAATTGATTAATATCACTCAGCTTTACCTGAGACTTCAAAAGAGCGTTATTTTATCAGTTTGTATTGGTTATAATTCTATGCTTTTAGGTAACTAATGTTTGGCTCTTAGTTTCTCAATAACAGAGTGTATCATGAAAATACTTTTTTGTAAAGAAATATTATTTGGGCGGACTTTGGGTAAGTATTTCATTATAATTCATGAATTTATGAAAAATTTTTAGTTATCATATTTCTTTATAGATAGATAATAATTTTTTATAAAAATTAATGCACTACGGAACTTTAGGTAGTTATTAATAGTGAGGATTTTCTGCTTTTAAGATTATTGGGTGCAGAGAGCTAAAAAAAGAGGAGGCGTTTATGTCAAAAGAGTGTGTTCACGATTTTCATTTTGTTTTAAATAGAGGAATGAAGGAAAACCTGCTTGGGTTGCATGTTTTTAAGGGTTATAAGAGTTTTTCCGGCATCATGGTAGCTATTCTGGAAAAGCTTGTCCCGGTTATGGTAAAAGAGCATAAATGGGGGGAACAGCGGTTAAGCAGATATAGGTCGGTATGTACTGATTCTGAAGAAATAAGGGATCATGTACATATGTATGTTCCGGATAAACTTTATCGGGAGTTGAAATTGCTGCATCAGGATTTAAATTTTTATAGTATTGCACAGCTTTTGAGGTGGTTGTTTGATTTGTTTTTAGTTTTTGTGGATGTGTATAAAGATAAGGTTTTAGAGGAATTGGGAAAAACTTTCACTCAATGGAGATTAGAAAATGAAGATGACCATCTAACGTTGAGTGAGTTTATGCGACAATTGTTGAGAATCATTCGATTTTTACCCGGAAAAAATCGATTAGTCACAGTATATAATCCGGATTTTTCTCCTTTTTGGATATTTCGAATATAAAATCCATCAACTAAACAAACTCTCAACGAAATCGAAAAACATCTCCCCCATTGATATATCAGCAACCGAACCAATTCTTCTATCTTACTTAACAAAGTTTTTATTTGCAATACAAAACAATCTATATGAGAAATAGAGAAAATAGGGGTTTAGAAAAACAGCTACAAAACGTGTTTTGGGTATCGGTGATCTACAAAAATGCGGACAATTGTCGCAATTGCTCTATCAGGCCGGGGCAGAAGAATAATTGCAGACCTCTCCTTGCTTTATAAAAGCATTATTTCACCGTAATCCGCACTCCCTCGGAATGAGATGTAAACTCCGGGGCATACATACACTGGATTGTCGTAATCCCGTTGGAAAAATTTCCAGTGTGGGAAATCCTGAGAGAATACTCAAACACATAAGTCCCCTTTCTTATCCACGGAATAAAGAAATTCGTGGAAGCGTCTTTTGTGCTTTCATAATACCACAATCCGTCCTGGTACTTATAACGGGAAATCACATTGGTTGGTTCCAGGCAGGAAGCCCGCATATCTTTCAAATGCATGTATTCCATGTCCCGGTCGGTGGTGAGTTCGATTCGAACAATAACAAGATCACCCGGTGTAAGTGGAGTGTCTTTTGCAATTGGTTTGATCACCGGGCCTTTATCCGTTTGTACTTGCAGGAATAATTTTTTCTTGAGTGCGAGGGGTGTCTTGTGAGTTGTGATTTTATCCAGCTGTTCAAAGTATTGCCAATATAATGCGCCCCAGGCAATTCCATCATCCTTTTTCGTTAAGATGATGTTCCCCATCTCCGGCTTTATATCCGATCCTGACCATGAGGTTTTAAAATATCCGGTCCCGGCTTCTACTTTTACATCTTCCAGTTTTAAAGGATCAACATTCATTGTTCCAAGGGTAATCTCAACAAGGTCTTTACTTTTAAGCAGGTCGCTGCCCTGTAATAATAGGGCATAACAGGCATCTGCCGTCGCCTTCGTCGTTTTCCAGTCCTGGGTTTGTTTTTGCTTTAAAAGCCATATCTTCATTTCTTCTACGGAGTTTTTATCTCGGGCAACCTCGGTGAATGTTTCTATTAAGAGTGATTGTGTTTCGATCGGAGCCTGGTACCAATAATATCCGGCGGTGTTGCTTTTCCAGTACATCCCCAATTCTTCGTGAACAATTGCGTTTTCTTTTAATGAGCGGATTATGTCCATCGCTTTTTCATGATTACCATATCTGTTCAGGGCAAGACTTATCATTCCCTGCAGATATACTGAAAAATCGAGCCAATATTTCTCTGCCTGAGCATACCAGTAATCAAAGGCTTCTTTGTGTGTGTCTGCAACCGGAATATCAGTAAAAAAACTTCTGGTATAGAGATAGTGAATGCCAAGGTATCCTAAATTATTTTGATCCGGCTTTATCTTATTTTTTATAAGGTATGTGTAGTCCTCATGGATCCGTGCGTCACAATAATAGAGTGCCTTTTGTATCATGTTCCGGACTGATGTGTTATCTTTAACTTCTTTTATTCCCAGCCTGTCCAGGTGCCCCATCCCCGCTGCAATATGCTGGGTGATATATCTGTCATCCGGAAGTCCCGGGAACCACGGCCATCCCCCGTTAGATGCCTGTAGTTTTATGATTTTTTGTAATGCTTTTTTAAGTTCATGCGACATCCTGTTCAGGTCAAATAAAAGCCCGACTCTTTTTTTCCGCTCTGTTTCATCTTGAGAATTAAGGACCCAGGGTGTCTCCTGTAGTAAAAGAGATTTAAGCTCTTCGTTTTTTTCAAGATTGGAAATAAGGGAATTCGAACCTTTCCAGCTCTCAAACACCTTTTTTATTCCCGGTGAAGAGTTTGCCACGTGTGAGGCGATACTGTTCGCGTAATACCGTGAAAATACCTGTTCCGAACATTCGTATGGGTATTCCATAATATATGGCAGAGCCTGGATCGCATACCATGCGGGGTTGGAAGTAAACTCAAGGGTTACTTTGTGATGTGTCAGGGTTTTTGATTTTCCCGATTCAACCAGTTTCGCAAAGGTGAAGGTTTTTGTTTCATTTCCTTTTATAGGCAAGGGGAGGGATTCGGTTACCATCATCCGGTTTGTCAGTACCGGTATAATCCTCTCTTCTCCATCGGAAAAATTCCCGGCTTTCGCGATAACACGAAAGGTAACAGCCTGAATCTGTTCCGGGATGACAAGGTCCCACGCCAAAGACGTACTCTGCTCTTTTTTAACTGTAAAAGGTTGTAAAGCCTTGTTGTTTTTAAAAGCCACATCAACAGGTTTCATGGTAAGGGCGTCATAAAGCTCAAGTACGGCATTTCCCGACAGGTCCGAGTCTGCGAGATTTGTTACTTTTGCCGTAAATGAGATAGTATCATTTTCCCTTAAAAATCGGGGTGGATTCGGAATAATCATAAGGTCTTTTTGTGTGACAAGTTCATTCCTGGTAAATCCGTAGGAGAGATCTTTTGTATGAGCAAACCCGAGCATTTTCCACCGGGTTAATGCCTCGGGAATTGTAAAGGAAATAATAATCTTTCCGTCTTTATCGGTCAGGAGATGCGGATAAAAAAAGGCGGTTTCATTTAAATTTGTTCTTACCTTTACTTCATCAAAATGAGCCTCTTCTACCGGTTCGTTCACTGTCGTACTATCTGTAGTCGTGACCGGCTCGGCATCAGCCTCTCTTTTCCCGGACTCCGGTTCCCGGATAGGCGCGGGCGCTATTGTGTCCTTTGCTTCTATGCTTTTTTCTTTTACCATATCCTCTTCAAATGCCCCCTCACTCTTCATCCGGTAGAACATATAGGCAAAGGAAAACCCATAGTAATTTATCGAATCATAATCTCTGTCATATCCACCGGAAAAGGTATTCCAGTTCCATTCGTAATTACGTGATGTGCCGGTTGTAAAAGATATGTATCCCTGCCAATTTCTGTAAGAATAAAAAGAAGGGTAAAAACTTGTTTCCCAGTTGTTTTGCCTGAATGCATCCAGTGAGGCATCATACAAGGCAGCCGCCATTTCCGCAGCAACCTTTTCACCCTTATTCCCGGAAATTTTTATCTTCCATTCTTCATTTTCTCCCGGAAGGAGTTTGTCTCTGAATGTCTCAAACTCGATATTCAGTTCTTTATTTTTCCAACCCACATAAATTGTTTCGTTAAATGAGTATGCTCTGTTATGCTTTACCGTGTTGATATGAACAACAAAATTCCCCCTGTGTTCTTCCTTGACCGGAAAGGAAAGAATTCTTCTTTCATCATGCAACGTTAAAATCTCCCGCGTCACTACTTTATCTTTGTGAAAAACCTCATACATAAACGAGATATCGGGTTCCGAGGTTCCGAGTTCAATTGTTGCAGTGTCTCCCGGTTCACAGAAGGTATGAATGGGATTATACCAGACTGATTCTTTTACCGGGAGCTTTTTTTCTTTTTGTGAATAGAGGGTAAAGTACTTTTCGATGCGGATGTCATAGCCGTATTTATCTTTTGTTATCAGTTCAAGGAGATATTTTCCCTGATTCCATTCACCAAGGTTTTGTAAAGTAAGTTTTTTTTCTTTTTCAGTATGAAAGGCTGATGTAAAAACCTTTTTTTCTTTTTCCCATGTATCGGGTGAATTTTCATCAGCATACAAATCATAGGGAAAATTGATGTAATAATCTTCCTTAGTATATATAAACCTGGAAGGTCTCTCCCACATCCTCGTCCGGAACAGTTTTCCGGGAGTTTTTAGTGAATAGATTGCAATAGAACCCTGCGCCGGCTCAAATTCATAATTAAGGTTTTGACTTTGAATTTCGAATTCTTTAGTTTTTTCGGAAATAATTTTCTCAGGAATATTTATATCTATCGAAAGGGCGACATACCCGATTCGTATAGTTGTTCTGCTGCTTTGAGTCTCCCCATTAATATCCGTCACATCCGCGATCACGGTGTAGGTGAAAACCGGAAGAGTTTCTTTACTCAGAGACAAATCCGGAAGGGCTTTGAATTGAATTGTGAATTCACCTTTCTCGTCTGTATTTGTTGTCCCGTTCTTTATTTCCGTTTCTCCCGATGCGGGATACGGGCCCCAATACCACCGCCAATATGGATAGGTTGCGTTTCGAACAACCCTGTAGCGGACCTGGGCATTATCGATCCCAAAGCCGGAATAGGCTTTTCCTTGTCCATGGGCTGTGACTAATGTGCCGAGTTTGTAGCTTTCTTTCATGGGATCAAAGATAACCTCGAATAATGGCCGTTTATATTCCTCGACGGAAATGGAATGTGAACCTGTCTCATTTCCGATCCGCATATTCCCGGGAAGCCTGTCCGCCGGGGCTGTAAAACTTCCGCTGAAGGTTCCGTATTCATTCGTTTTTACCTTTTTTTCACTAATAACCTGGCTGTTGACATCATAAAAATAAACCGTCGATGTATAATTCTCTGCAACCTTTTTTTTATCCCCTTCCTTGTTCAATTTCTTAATAACGATCCCTTTATAATAAATCGTCTGTCCCGGGCGGTATATGGCCCTGTCGGTAAAAAAAAGTGTACTTACCGGGTTGTCATCATCCTGATATGGTTGATATTGATAAAACTGGTCATCAAAAAGCAGGACATCTTTTTTATACGTAAACTTGACGGCAAAATCTCTCGATTTGTGGGTTTTTATTTCAAAATACCCATCACCATCGGTTGTGTATTTTTCACGATTTTTATAAACATACCGGCGCCTGGAATTGCTCCAGATGCTTTCCAGGATTTGGGCTTTCACACCTTTTAATGGTACCCCGGAATCCCGGTCTGTCACATAATAGTTCTTTGTCCCCTTCTGCCAATTATCGGATACGATAAAACTTATATTTGATATCCATACCGGTGAAAAAAAGAGGGAATTCCCTTCGAAAGAATAGTTTTCATTCCCCGAGGCGATAAGAACATAATACCCCGGATTCAGAGCAGGTATTTTTATCTCTGTCGAGTATTCATTAAAATCATGGTCATCCGGGAGATCGATCTGCCAGGATGCGACAATTGTCTGTTTCAAATAATAGCTCAGGATACCCTCGGAGCCATTATCATATTCCGCGACTTTGGCTTCATTTCTCTGATTTTCATCTAATGAGATGAGACGGAAGTAAAGAGTTTTCACGTTCCTGTATGTAACTAAAGCCCGAAAAGGTCTGTCCGGAATAGTGGCTTTTTCCAGGGTAAACTGTAAATATTTGGCGGAGATGATGTCTTGTAGTGATCTGCAATTTATTGCCCCTTCCGATCCGGGAAATTTCGCCATCACCTCTTTACATATATCAAAGGCTTTCCCCTTATCATTTTTGAACATATCATGGGTAAGGGGGCTGAATTTATTTCCCTGTGCATTATAAAAAAGAGCGATCTCATACCCTATTTGCCCTGCCGGGGTGATCTTTGAGTATTTTTGTTCCAGAGAGGTTAATGCTTTTATATAAAGCCCGTCTTTATCCATTTCGACTGCATGGCGTCTTACGAATTTCAGACGTTCTATCGTAAGATAGATTAAGGCTGATGGTTCCGTATCTTTTAAATGAAAAGCAGTAAGTTCCTGCAAAATCAGCAGGGCATTATATTTTAAAGAATTTACATCCTCTGTCGAGAGTTGTAAGGCGCTGAATCTTTCCGGGGTGCCGAATAATTCCTCGTTATCAACCTCGAATCTATATGCAGGTTGTGTGAGGGAGGATTCTTCCGATGAAAAGAAAGAAAATGCCCGGTGCGCGATGAAATCAAAAAGTGTGGGCCGGATGTCCCGGGAATTACCCGGATACAAGATGAGGTCATATTCTTTTATATCTGTTTTTTGTAGTATATCTTTCTGTTTCAGGGAAGCGCTATAAAGTTCGGATATTTTCGCTATAAGGGTACTCAAATCCCATGTATTAATATCACTATTTTCGAAATCAATGGTCGGTGTACGCTGGGAAAAGGTGTATCTGTTATTTTCGTAATATTGCCAGTAAAAATCTGCCAGGATTGATGTGAGAATCGAAGCACCGGGTTCAGCTGCCGTTGCTATTTCGTCCCGGACCCGCTTTATCACCTCGACATTGGCGTCTTCAGTGATTTTGGATTCATATTTAAGCTGATAAATGAACACTTTAATGAGTTCATCCTGTTTTTTTTCTTTTTTTGCACTGCTGTAAAGTGTCTCAAGTTCTTTTAAGATTGATTGAGTTAAACCTTTTTCTTCAAGCTTATAGACTCTTTCCCAACCGGAAAGGTCTTTATAAAGTTCATCTTCTTGATTAGACATAGTGGGCTTATCTCCTTCCGGATTAATACTTGTCTCAACACACCCGGTGACAAGGAAGATCAATAAAAGCAGCAAAGATATGATAATAAAATAATGACACATGCCCGGTTCCCGAACCGTCATGAGCGAAACAACCTTACGGGAGTATGAACCTTTACGTCTACCGGGCATACACCCGTAAGGAAAATAGTGAGATTTCATACATTAACTCCTTTTAAATTGATAATCTATCCTTTTTTATAAGTGTAGTAGTTATTTTTATAAATTGCTAAAATATTTTGTATCGAAGGGAGTAGAAATTAGATTTTTATTTTTTTTCAATTCAATTCATAGTGATTTATTCGTATA
>JAFGRV010000108.1 GCA_016934975.1 Spirochaetales bacterium
AGATATAGATCTCATACATGCAAAAACCCTTCCTTTTCTCCATGATATTTATGATCATATTATCCAGATTATTGAATCCACCGAAACATTCCGGGAAGTACTCTCTAATATACGTGATGTCGCTTTATCCACGATCAGTAATAAAATGAATGAAATTATGAAGGTGTTAACTATTTTCGCTTCTATATTCATTCCCCTCACTTTTTTAGCAGGATTGTACGGGATGAATTTTAAGTATATGCCCGAGCTGGGATTTCCCTGGGCATACCCGCTTCTGCTTGTGATTATGATTACTGTCGCAGGTTTTATGCTTTCTTATTTTAAAAGAATGAAATGGATTGGAAAAAAAAAGCAGAAGTCACAGGAGTAGAAGGGATATACAAAACAATTTCTTTTATGCTACAATTGTCGTAGTGAACAACAAGTTTTAGGAGGAGCAACCACATGAGTTTTGATCTTAATGTATTAAAAATCAATCCTGAGCAGGAACTTAAAAAGCTTTCACAATTTATTGTCGAGCAAATGAGAGTAATCTTAAAACGAAAAGGTATCGTAGTAGGATTAAGCGGCGGTATCGATTCTGCATGTATCGCGGCAATTGCAGTACATGCCATAGGAAAAGACAAAGTGGTAGGCCTGGTGCTCCCTGAAAAAGAATCAAATCCCGTGAGCAAGGAATTCGCAGTAAAACATGCCGAAACCCTGGGTATAGAATACCGTACTATCGATATAACCCCAACTGTTGAGAGCGTTTCCGGGTATTCTCAACGTGATGAATATATACAAACCTTAGTACCTGAATATAAAGAAGGATGCAAGTATAACATCTCCCTTCCGACTGATCTCCTTGAGCGGGATTCTTTTAATTTCTATAATTTGCAGGTACAAATATCGAATGGCGAAATCAGGAAAAAACGGCTTAATCTTGAAGAATTCCGGGCAATCACATCCTTTGCAAACATTAAAATAAGATCACGAATGCTGCATCTTTACGCGGAATCAGAAAAACGAAGTTTTTTGGTAGCAGGAACTACCAATAGAACCGAATTTTTTCTCGGAGATTTCTGTAAATATGGGGACGGAGGTACTGATATCGAACCCCTTTCCTATTTATATAAAAACCAGATATACCAGCTTTCCGAATATCTGAAGGTTATTCAGGAAATTATCGACCGACAACCGAGTCCGGATACCTTCAGCCTGCCGGTAAGTGACCAGGAATTCTTTTTCCGTATCCCCTTCGATAAACTCGATTATCTTCTCTATGGCTGGGAACATAAAGTTCCGGAAAAAGAAGTCGCGTCGGCATTAAACCTCCCTGAAGACGCTGTTATACGGGCTTACAAGGATTTCGCTTCAAAACACAGAGCAACGGCCCATTTACGCGAAATGCCGCATACATTAGAATAACTATACCTGACAACAAATGGTTTATTTCTTTATTTTATAAAGAAATAAACCACATTGTCGCGTTTTATGCCGGGGAAAACCAATTAATTGGGAGTATAAAAGGAACAGATGAAAACTAATTTTATTCAGGTATCGGGAAAAGACTTTACATTGAACAACAAAAAAATCATTCTGCGCGGATTCGGGGTGGGCACATGGATGAATATAGAACATTTCATGATCGGAATCCCGGGAACAGAAGGGATGATTCGCCGACTGTTTGCAGAGGTCTACGGCAGAGAAAATGAGCAGATATTCTTTGATCTCTTTTTATCATCTTTCCTTACGGAAGATGATTTTCGCTTATTACAAAAACTGGGGATAAATGTTCTCAGACTCGCCATCAATTATCATCATTTTATCAATGATCTTAAACCGGGAGAATTTAATAATCATGGATTTATTCAGATCGACCGGGTTCTTGATCTCTGTAAGAAATACGGAATATTTGCAATCCTGGATATCCATGCTGTTCCCGGGGGACAAAATCCGGACTGGCATGCCGATAATGAATTGGGAGTGTCCCTGTTCTGGGACCATGTCTGTTTTCAGGAAACTATTGTGCAGCTATGGTCAACGATCGCGGAGCACTATACCGGAAATCCCGCAATTGCCGGATATGATATTATTAATGAACCATGTTTTGTTCCGGACAAAGTTATTTTTAATAAATTCTATACTGATATTATCAATACGATACGTGCACACGATAAGGACCATATCATTTTCCTGGAAGGAGATGACTGGTCAAAAGATTTCAGCCTTTTTGATCCGATCGATGATCCGAACACAGCTTTTACGTTTCATCTTTATCCCGACCATATTTTACAAAGTCTGAATCCGGGGAAATGGGCAAAAGACGCCTTACAAAAATCAATCGATCCCTTTCTTGAATTACGGGAAAAAACAAATAAACCACTATGGTGCGGTGAAACAGGAAACAGACTTACAAAAAAGCATATAGAAAAACAAACGGCAGTACTGAAGCAGATGCTTGATATATATGAAGAACATGAGATTTCCTGGACTGTCTGGTCATATAAAGACGCGGGAACGATGTCTCTCCTTTACCCGAAAGAACAGACTCCCTGGCCGGGTTTTATTTCCGGTTTCAGAAAGGAATGGGATTTAGATAAAGAAATATCCATGGCAGAGACGACACTTACAGAGCTGGAAAAACAATACTTTCAAAAAATTAATAAGGAACTCCGGCATAGATTGCAATTCCGCTTGCGTGGAATTTTCCATAATATCTATTGTGAGCAGCTGGTAAAACCAAAATTAAAAGAAATACCATGGAATGAAATGAAATACTATCCCTTATCTTTTTTGCATAAAAATTGTCATATGTGGGAAGAAATCGCACAGCTCATAACATCATACACAATAAAAAAATGAAACATTAGTTTAAAAAAGATTCCAAATCTATTTTTAGGTATTACCTGTTATCTATATTGAATAAAATCGTCAAAACACGCAAGCTTTGACAATATTTTTAGTGATTATGAGAATTTTGCAAGTCAATAATAAATTAAAAATTTACCGGTCAAAGCACTAGAAGGTAAACCCTTTTTTTCTAAAAAGCCGGATACAGGCATCAACAACAGCAGGATCATAATAAATATTCTTATATTTATCAATTTCCGAAAGAGCGGCATCAATCCCGAGGGACTCCCTGTAAGGCCGATGAGAAGCCATCGCCTCCACAACGTCGGAGACAGTGAGTATTCTTGCTTCTATATTTATTTCATCCCCTCGCAAACCATTGGGATAGCCGGACCCATCGAGCCTTTCATGATGCTGATACACGATATCCGCGAGGGGCCAGGGAAATTCAATATTCTTAAGAATATTATATGCGACCTCAGGATGTCTTTTAATCAGTGAGAACTCAATAGCATCAAGGCGGCCCGGCCTGTTTAAGATCTCTGCGGGAACATAAATTTTCCCCAGGTCATGAATAATCCCCGCCATCCGGATCGCCTCAATTTTATCCGGATCAAGATTAAGCTCCTGGGCGATATTTCGGGCTAATTCAGAGACCCTCCGCTGATGACCTGCCGTATAAGGATCACGTGTTTCGACTGTCCGGGCCATGGTTTGAACAAAACCACCCATCGATTTTCTTAATTTTGCAAGATGTAAAGCCAGATCATTACGTTGATCCTGGACTTGCTTATAAAGCAAGGCTCCCTGGAGGGCACTGCTGATAATATCCCTTAACAAGCTATAGACACGCCCCTCTTCCTCCCCGACTTCAAAAAGAATGAATCCGAATTCTTTTAAGGATTCAACAAAAAAAGTGAAGCGTCTGTTAAGAGGAAAATCAGGCCAGGGGATCAATTCTTTTGATAAAAAGGGTGTGGTCACTTTATTATCAAGAGGTTCCTCCGTACTGTACGCATGGAGCAGAATTGCTTTTTTACCTTTGCTGTTTCTATTAAAAATAGAAAGGAAAAAACATTTAATTCCCAATTTAGGCAGCCAGGTCTCAAGAGCATTATTTTGTTTCACAATATCAACAGTGACATGAAATTCCTCCCTGAGCATATTCAAAGCCTGGCTTTCAACAATAAGATCATTCTGTTTATGTTTCTCGTACGCCATCGCATGCTCACCAATCAGAAACAGGGCTTTAAAACAGAAGTCATTTATTTTTTCAACGATCGCAGCTTCCGTAAAAAGTAAGAGTGATTGTGTTTTCAGGTCCGCAATAAATTCCTGAAGGATATAAACATCACCTCCACATGAACTTATTTCAAAAAGTGTGCTATGGAACAAATGAATAAAATCATTTTTTTCATATAAAGCATTAAAAAAATCTTCTATAATCCCTTTAAGAATTAATTCGGCATCCAGGAGAACCACATCACTCTTCAATTCTTCTAAAACCCGTTTTATTGAAGGAATCATGGATTCTAAAAAATAAGGCAAGACATTTTTTTCTTGTTCATGTAATTGATTTTTAAACCTGTGTTCGTGAGTATGGGAAAATAAATCACCACATGAATGACGAATAATAACTTTTGTCGGTAAATACTGCTTTAATGGCACTTCCTGCCCGTTAATTATCCGGAGTAGGGTTTCCCCGGCCATTTTCCCCTGTTCATAGATCGGTTGAATTACTGTTGTAAGGGGGGAAGAGCAATATCGTGCAAGATAAATGTTATCAAAACCGGTAACAGCTAGTTTTTCAGGAATCTGAATTCCACGGGAATTGCATTCTTCGATAACACCGATAGCCATATTATCATTTGCCGCGACAAGGACTTCGGGTAAAGGCAATTTATTATCAACAATCTTTGAAATGGCTTGGATACCGGAATGGATTGTAAAATCACCGGAAAACACAAGGGATTGGTCAAGAGGAATATTAAAACGGGAAAGACTCTTTAAAAAAACATCATAGCGCTCATCACTATCCTGATTTCCCTCTGTACCTTTTATAAAACCAAAACTGCGGAATTCATGTTGTTCGATAAGATGTTCCATCAACCTGCTCATTCCTGCCTGATTATCGAGTATAATCGAATGAATCCCTTCCATGAGATAAGAAAGACTTACGATTGGAAGGGGTTTAAACTGATCGCAAAAAACCTTCATCTCCGGGTAAGAGACGAATCTGGAGATAGTTGCTGCGAGTATTATAAGACCATCAAGCCTTTCCTTACTGACCATTTTGTACAATATATTCCGGTGGGCTTCATACGGCCGGGGAGATTTAATGCTGCCGCCCTCAAAACAAATGAGATTAACATCATTTGTTTCTGCAAAATCCTTCACTCCTCTGAATATTAATTCCTGGTAGGGATTCACCACCCAATCGATGAGCATTCCGATGGTACATCGTTTTCTATTCATTTTCCTTATTCCATTCGCTTCATTGTGAAACTTCGAATTGAGTCCAATGTAGTAATAATTTAGTCAGCCCCATACCTGATAAGACAATCATTTCTACACCAAATAAAGCTCCCCACAACCTTTTTTGAAGTGCCGGGACAACCTCTAATTCCTATTCCCCTATAATGCTTTGAACATGCCTCATTATAAATTTAACGCACTCCTACAATATAATAAAACTTCCGCCCGAATACCAGAGGTGAAGGCAAAAATCAGGGTTTTACATGAAATTACAGACACAATACCTTGTCCTCCGGGTAAATTTGGAGTAGCATAGTTACAAAAGGCTATGATAAAAACAGTGGAGGTGCTATGAAAAAAACAGTTATTATTACCGGTGCCAATACAGGGATTGGGAAAGCAACTGCCTTGGGACTTGCCGGAAAAGGGTATCATGTCATAATGGCATGCAGAAGCAAAGAAAAAGGAGAAAAAGCACAATCGGAAATCATTG
>JAFGRV010000109.1 GCA_016934975.1 Spirochaetales bacterium
GGACCCTGGACAGTAAAGATGTTTCTGCGTTGTATGCGGCCTATAACCGCTTAAAGGGGACCGGGACAGATTTAACTGTGAACTTTAATAATAACAGGAATATTATATATGATTCATTTGTCTATACCAATGGGGAGGATTACGATGAGATGGTGCAGACAAAAGAAGAGGTGTACGAAGAAAGTATTAATGGTATGGCTTTTGTAGTGACAGATGGCATTACTAATTATATCCCCGATGATTATGAAACCAATTATTTGCGGCTTAGTGACAGTATTTCCTATAATGATATTATTTTATATAATGCCGGGGCAGAATTTAATACAACAAATAGAATTTTAACGTTAACAGTGGGAGAGGATGATGATTATGCAATTTATCATCTCACCGACGGAGGCAGCAGCGGACTTGGTATACCAGGCAATGAGAGTTATACTTTTTTCGGTTCATTACTTCCGGGAGAGTATGATGAAGAAGATCGTTGTGTCATAAAAGTAAATGGTATTGAAAAGGAATTCCCATTACTGGAAGGAGCCTTCACCTACACCTTTGACAACGCCCATAATGTTCTTAATTCCATCGATATTTATTTTAAATATAAAAACCCCTTGAGTTTTAAAGCAGACCAGTTCGGGTTTAATATCGGCCGTTATAAGGGGAATAATAAAACAGGCTACCCGGAAAACTCTCTTGCAATGAAACATGCTTTTCATCACCAGGAATCAGTTATTGTCTATTATGAAGGATTATATGCAAACGAATGGGAACTAAACGGTGAGGAAATTGTCATTATCGATTCAGGATTATATAAAATCGGGATTGAAAACAACACCTATTATGCGGTCTTAAAAACCAGGTCCCGGGATATCCGTCTGGAAGCAGAACAGTCGATTACAAAAGGACTCCATCAATATGCACTGGTATTTGATTTCTCTTCCCTTACATTTAAATTCTACATCGACAGCAGACTCGAAGCATCCTACGATGGTCCGGTTTTTACAATGCCTGACATTATCGGAAAATTTCCGGAGATCCCGAATATTTTAATTGGGGGAAGCCTGGACAATACGATAAAATGCCAGGGAATGATTGACGAGTTTGTTGTACTTTCCTCTGTGATCGGTGAAAAGGAATTACAGGATTCATTTTACCGGAAGAGCAGAATCATTTCAGTTCATGGCGGACCGGTTTTTGATTCAGGGGCGATCGATTTTACCCTGGAAAACCTTACGGAAAAAGAAATAAATCTTTGCTATTCTTTTGATGACCAAACCGAAGGAACATCCCTTACGATCCCAGGGACAGGCGAGGGTATTAATAATACGGAATTCATTCATGGTGACTTTGCACTTGGTGAACATACCCTTATTATGGATTGTGATACCGGTTCGTTTATAAAACGGGAAGTGTTTCATTTTGTTGTCAGTTATGCCCCTGTGGTAACGCTTGCGGAACATACATCGATCTTGATCAGGGATGAAAACAATAATCTTGAATTAAAGCTTGACCGGGATGTGAATACTTTATTTGCAGAACGTAATGAGTTTATCGGCCTGAACTTATATTTAAAAGGGGACACTCTTGATGGTATTGATGAGAATCGAGTCCAGGTTATTACAGAAGACAGACTCTACTCTAATTTTGGTGCCTATTACCGGGACAAGGATTATTCAACACTTTCGGAAGAAATTGCTTTTATTTATCCATTAGATGAATTTTCCTTGAATGATAAAATCTACTATAAAATAAGTGCTTACTATCTTGATAATCCGGATACAGTCTTTAATATAACAGGTTCCATGAAAATGCTGGATCTTACGGACCCGGTTATTGAACATGACAGTATAACAGGCCGGCCCCTTATGGTCGTCACCGGAATTAAAGATTTTGACCCTGCACATGATGTGATGTCAGACCTCCGGTGTGAGTATGATATTGAATATCTGGATAATGAAAATCAGGAATATTGCATAGTATCACAGGATATCCTTCCCTTTAATGACAGAGGCCTGGTGAGGATAGATGTATACCGTTTTTCCACTCCCGGCAATTACCGGGTTACTTTTCGTGCTCTCGATATAAACGGAAACATCGGCAGTACAAAAAGTGTGGATTATTATCTGGATGCCGGTGACATCTCTTTAACAGGTCCTGTATCTGCTGCCGGTAAAGTGTATATCCGGGACTTTGACTTAATTTTCGTGGACAAAAAAACAAATACTGCCCGGTTTAGCCTGTATGGCGGAGTAGATGGATTGCCTGAAAATGAAAAGTACCAGGCGGCAGTCTATATAAATGATGAACTGCATACCACAATCAGTGATATTACTACGGAAACCTTTGACTATGTCGTGAAAAAAGAGGGGATAGTTATCGGGACAGATTATCATTTAAAGGCTGTTTTAGAATATAATGATGTACAGGTGACAAAAGAATTGTTTTATCAATATTATGGCCGGGATGCAGATGTAAAAATAACCCATGGACCTATCGGATATATAAGTTACAATAATGTGTATTGTAACTGGGAAACGTATCTTGACGAAGAATTAGACAGCAGCCTTGGCAGCCGGTATTCACTGGATAATTCACCCTGGGGAGAACCTTCCGCCACAGATGGAGTAACAGAACACCATGTCGAATTTTACAATCTTGATGATGGTATACATAAATTTAAGGTCCAATCGTATTATGGCGAAGATGCCAATAGGGTTTATTCACCTGTGGCATCCAACCTCTTTATCATCGATACGAAACCCCCTGTTATTGATGAGCCGGGAATCGAGGTGATAGAAATATATGACAACGATGGAATTATTTCCCATCTTCAAATTACAGGTAAACCGGGAACTGTCCGGGATTTAACTCTTGCATCTTTTTATATAAACCGTGAACCTGTAACTGTGAATAGGGATGGTAGTTTTTATCTTGATCACTTTGTGCTTGCAAGTGACGGGATAAACCGGATTACCATGTGCGCTTATGATATTCTTGGAAATAAAACGGAAGTATATCGTGATTATTCTTTTGAGGTCATTAAAATTAATTATCCCCCCACTATCCGTGACATCAACAATCCTTTAGAAAGCGAGTTTGCAAAATACTCACCCCTTACTATGTATGGCCGTATTACAGACAAAATACTCCTTAATAACGATGTGAAAATATATGCCGTTGATCCCTATGGGACGCGAAACGCAGTGATAAATTTTGACCGGACTTTCTTTATAGAGAATATTAAGATTAATCCCGGAAGCAAGTTTATAGGTGTAAAAACAAACTTAAAATTGGTGACCGAGTTTCCAAACGGGAAAAAGCTCATCAAAGATTATCCGGTATATGCAAAGGATGTGATCAAACCTATTGAACTGGATCTCTCGATTCACGCAATCTCCGGAGGAGCAGATACCACCACTATCGAGTTAAACGGTAGAACCGGTATTGAGAATGTTTCCTGCTGGAGTTTCGATTATGACGGGGATGGTGTATATGAGGATGAACATTTTACTACGTCCCGTGAGATCACGGTATATCACAGTTATTCTGATGTCGGGATCATACAGCCGAGGGTGCGGATTATAACTGCGGACAACCACATTTTTTCCGGACAGGACACCCTCATTATCCATGATAAGGTGATCCGGGCAGATATCAAGAAAATAGATGGGGTGAAGGCTCTGGATATTTTGGAAATTGATAGTGAAAATGAAATGAAAATCGATGGATTTGAGTTTCTCTATGTCCTGCAGATGGAAAACAATAAGTATGTGATTAAGCGGTACAAAATAGAAGCAAATGGAGCAGTCCTGCCCCAAACAGCATCCCTGTCCATTGTTCTGAATGAATTGAATATTAACTCTCCCCGGTCCATTAAGGTTGATGCACATGGAGATATTTATGTGAGTAGTTTGTATGGAGGGGGGTCACGGTTATACAGGCTCATAGAATCCACGGGAGGATACATAAATGATACGGATTTTAACGTGACCCTGGAACATAACATCATTGCCAGCTTTGATTGTGATGGACAATCAATTTACCTTTCTCTGGAATCTTCTCCTGATCTGTTAAAATATTCAAGGGCAGGAGTGTTGATTAAACGGTCGATCCCGGACATGGACACAATTATCCGCGATTGCCAGAGCGATTGTGGAGTAGAAATCGATCATGACCGGGTCTGGCTCGGTGATTATAAGAACCAGAGGGTTGTCTGTATTTCCGGGGATACCTTTAAATTAAGAGACTTTTTCGGGGAACCGGGGAATGGGGAGGGTGAGTTTATTTCACCTAAAATCGTCCGGGTAAAGAAGAATCATATTTTTGTCCTTGATCAATCAGAGTATACCCTCCAGGTCTTTGAAAAGATTGATGGAAACTACAGGATCATCTGCCGCATCGATCATATAAATGATTATTTGATTGAAGGTTTTATGACACATGTATCGGATTTTGCCACCTTTACCAAGTTTGAGGATGCCCGGGAGTATCTTTACCTTGCTCTTGTCAATAATGAATACCACGAGGTCGCTCTGTTGCGTATTCCCCAGTGGGAGACCAATAGTATACGGGTAAGGTCAAACCTGGTAGTGTATACGCGCAATAATGAGATATTTACATCCAAACCTGATGGCTCGGATGCAAGGAAAGTTTTTTCATCGGGTTCACTTCCCACTATGAGTGGTAAGGTGGATTACCCTTCCATTGGGCCGGATGGAACAACCCTGGCATTTGTTTCCCAAATCGAGAAATATGAGTATTCGGAAGATTTGAGTGACTATGTCCACAGAAAATATGATAAGCTTTATGTTATCCGCCTGGATACTCCCGGTTATTCCCTGGTAGATGATGAAGTGATCCGGGGAATGGAAATCGAAAGACCTCAGTTTTCATTTAATGGGTCCCATATCGTATTCAGCGCTAAAGCGCCCGGTGGCTATTGGGGAATATATGAGTATGATATAGAAAATGATAAGGTCACCGGGTTGTATACTCCTGAAAAGGATTGTATGCGGCCGGTCTATTCACCGGATGACCGCTATATAGCCTATGTTACCAGGTATTATTCACATAACGAAATCGCTATTTATGACAGAGAGAATCCGGCTCTGATCATTGATCTTACGAAAAATGATTATCCCGATGACTATCCTGTATGGGCTCCGGTTTTTGAGGGTGAAACAGATAATGAGGACATAACATCAAAAATCGCCTTTATTTCCAAACCCGATTACAAAGAAAAAATATTCTATACCTATATTGCCCGGGTAACCTCCGGGGATTTCCGGATTGTCAAAGCAAATGGTGATGATATTGGGGATCAGCCTGATAATGGGCGGAATGAATTCGAGAATATTGATTACGATGCATTAGGCAGCATCAGCTATCCCTGTTTTACAGCAAACGGACGTTCAGTGATCTTTGAATCGGGAAAAGATGGCGTGGTAAAACTTATGGAATATAATATGGAGACAAAAACTCTTGGAGAGACCGGAATCCCCGAGGGAGCAACAAAACCCGGGGGTATGAAAAACCGGATTGTCCGGTTTAATGCAAATATGATAGATGGGAATAATATGAAACTCACCTGGAAGCGTTATGCGAAAGAAGATCTCGAATACACAGTGGCGTACAAATCTTCGCAAAGCGATGCTCAATGGGTGGAAAAAACCTATACATCACAAGACAATGCTCTTATCGAGGATTTAACCATGGGCTTAACTTACCATGTCCGGGTATATGTAAAGGACCGGTACCGTGGCGGCGAGGTGACAACATCAATCTTAAAAAAAGTAGTTGTCCCCCCTGTGATAGCGAAACCAACTATCGAGATAGATGAAAATAATCCCTACCTTGTGCGGCTTAGAGCATGGAAGCCCGAAACCGACACACCCTGGGAATATGCCTGGAAGTTCAAGTGGTTTATTGATAACCATCAACTTGATAATAACTTTAGTGATGTTGCGGAATACGATTTTGCCGCTGCCGGGAAAAAGCGGATCGGACTGGAAGTATGTCTTGAAAGTAACGCGGCAAAAATGCACCGGTCGGAGGATCATATTATAGAAATTACCGGCGACCTGGAACCGGTGATCGATTATGAATTACGCGAAGAGGAGGGGAGCCTTGCTCTCCGGCTCGATGCTTCCGGGTCCAAAGGATCAAAGATCGACAGAAATACCTATGCCTGGAAACTCTCAGGATCCAACAGCAATACCAATCTTCCTCCTGAAACCTTTGAAGGAGAAACCGTGGTACGGAACCTCGATGCCTACAAGGGCAATATTTATATCACCCTCACCGTTATGGGCACCTCTGTTATGGGACAGGTAGAGACTATCCCGGAGCGTAAATCAACCACTATTATGATACCCCTCGGATTACGGGAGATTAAGCCGGTTATTACGGAAAATTGTGATCCCGGGGACCCGAACCTTTTTACCTTTGACGCACGCCAGTCCCTCGGTAATATTGACTGGATAGGTTCGGAATGGGAAGTCTTTGGTCCTGAAAACCTCTATTTCAGGAGTCAGTCTCAAAGTTCTTTCAGTTACCGTTTCCCGGAGAAAAATGATGACACCAGTTATACGGTCATCTTTCATGGCCGGAACAAAGCCACAGGGGCAACAACGAGCACGTCGAAAATGATTACCGTGGGAAAAGTACCGGTGGTACCGGTGATTGATTACAAAGTCATTACCGCCTCTGACGCCGGAGGTATTGTTACCGCTAAACTTCTCTTGAGTGCCGCTTCGTCCAAGGGAAATGATATCGATTGGAATACAGTCGCCTGGAACCTCCCCCTGGCCGGGGATTACGGGAGTTCTTCTACCCAGACCGGGGCAACAGCAGTGTACAACCTCTATAATATCACAGACAGGATGACTATCGATGTTCACCTCACTATCCGGCGCAGGAATTCCGGTGATATTATGGAAGCGAGTGAAATGATCGTTTTGACCAATAACATGGTCCCGGAAATCGAGCCATATATCGAAGTGATAAAAGAAGGAAAGCATGATCTGTATGCCACACCCGAAGGTGATGTCTATGTATTCAGCGCCCTCAATTCCAAGGGAGCAAACATCGACTGGACTAATGCCGCATGGCTCATCGACGGCCAGTATACCCGGCAGGGTTCGGTGGTCCGTTTTGATGCGGCTGCGTCCGGGGTGAATGCCCAGGCGATTGTGGTAACTCTTACCCTGCGAAGTACCGGGGGCGGCGAACCAGTGAGTAAAACTATGAGCTTTAATCCGGAACGTAAGGAAATCGATATTGTGATCTCCAAACGTACGGGATCTGCCTATGTGGAGGCTGACAAATTAAACATGGTCCGCCTTTCGGTCACTGATTCCATAGGCCAAAACATAGACTGGGAAAGGACACAGTGGTTTATTTATCAGGGACCCGAAGATATAGTTGAAAAATACGGTGCAGACATCGTGCATGCCTTCCCTCTCAGTTCCACCCCGGTTGAATACTACCCTGTAAATGTCCGGATGTTCTTTAAAGGATCGACCCTGCCCTTTGTAAAACAGACGAATGTCCGTGTCAAAGGTGATACCCTGAAAGCGGTGATAAAAGAAGAAACAGGACGCGGAATCGGTGACCAGTACTTACGTACCTTTACCGCTGCCGATTCCATGGGTGAAAATATCGACTGGCAGAACTGCAAGTGGAGTTTCGGTGATTCTTCGGAATACCAGTACGGTCCGGTAGTCTCACACCGGTTTCCAATAAACAACAAAGACGCATCATATCTTGTGACCCTCACCATACAGCGCCATACAAAGGCCGGGCAGAGTGAAATAAGCACCGACACCTATACCGTAAAAATCGGTGAAGATGAACTGAATGCAAAGATAACAGTGACCAGGGAAGGTAATTATGTCCTCTTTTCCGCCGAAGAATCGGAAGGCCGGGGATTAATGCTCGATCGTTCGGTCTGGCTCTTTGAAGGGAGTGACAATGAGAATAGTGGTAATTCCGAAACTGATATCCAACATATAAAAAAGGCAATCAGTAATTCAAGCCATACTTTCAGTAATTCATTGAATAGTATAGTTGGGTTACTTACAGGTCCTATTGGTGGAGCGATAACTGAGTTAATTAGTAATACTAATTATCAAATACAATTTGGGAGTCAAGATACCTATTTGCAGGACTCACAATTAAACCAATCCTCCGGAGAATCCTCCCAGAACATCTATTCTGGTGCAGCCTGCCGGAAACTCATAGATGGCTCGTGGAGTAGTAAAATGATTACACTGATTGTGTACCGGGCATTACCGGACGGTACCCTTGAATCCCAGACAAAAACATTTAAGTATGTCCCGGGTTCCAATGACAACATGACC
>JAFGRV010000110.1 GCA_016934975.1 Spirochaetales bacterium
GTATATTCCCAATTCCAGTCACCGCTCCCCCACGCATCTTCATCCATTCCATTTACTTTTGTCTTTCTATATACCGCAGTCGGGGATTTCCCGGATGTACCGTACGAAGAATCATCACCGGATTTTATCACCCAGTTGCCGGCAATTGCGGCATTCGCCGTATTAAGCGCCGCACCGTAATACACCGCATGTGACCCCCCTGACCCGTCTGTGGGGCCCCCGTCTTCAGCGAATACCACATCTCCATCCTTGAAATGTATCATCAGGTAGTCTTTATCAACGACTTTCTGTTCAATAAAATCGGATCCCCACACAGTCCATGATATCAGGACCATGAAAAAAACTATTACAAAAACACCTTTTTTCATTCTTTCCTCCTTAATTTATATTTTTTTTTAATTCAGGTCGTATAGTATAGTACCATAATTTCGAATTCGGAATTTGTCTTTTTTACTATATTTTCTTGTCTTTTTTATACACTCTGTTATGTAAAACAATTACGTCTCGACTTTGTCAGGATGCACCACATCGATTTTTATCGCACCAATTCCGAATCGCCCTGTAATCCCATTATTAATAGTTCTCTATCCCTGAATATCTCTGTTCTATTTCTCTTGATTCTCCTATTCATTTATTTTACATTGATAAGTAGGTATAATGAGTCTTCCGGAAACAGGAGTTGGTATGGGTTACCATTGAGAGAGGTTAAAAGAATTCAGATCCTACTTAAAAAGAAAGGAATAAACGAATGAAACAGGAAACTATACACCCGGATATACCTTCTCAGATCGTCGACATCTGGCAGCGAATCGTGGACTCCATATCAATCTTACTATCCGTGCCAAGTCTCATGATCAATAAATTGGAAGGGCCGGAGCTGGAAGTATTTCGTTCTAATGACAATCCTGACAACCCTTTCCCTTCGGGAACCCGGATGTTAAAGGCCGGCGTATACTGCGAGTACACTGCCAGAACAGGTAAAAAAAATAGAGTCGTCGATGCCCGGAAAGATCCTCTTTGGGTCAACTCACCTACGGCAAAGGCCGGGATTTATGCATATCTGGGCTTCCCGGTTTATTGGCCCGATGGCAAAGTATTCGGAACCATTTGTGCAATCGATACAAAAGAAAACCAATGGATAACACCCTCTGATAGCCTGCTTCTCACGATCAAGGATGCAGTGGAAGCACACCTGGCTCTTGTGGCTGCCATGGATGAATTAAGCAAAAGGAACGAAGAAGTGCATCAATTAGCAATAACTGATTCTCTCACGGGGTTGTACAACCGCCGTCACTTTTTCGAGTTGGCCGAGCATGAGTTTCAGAGAGCCCGCCGCTTCAGGTGTTCCTTATCTGCGATTATGCTGGATATAGATTTCTTTAAAAAAGTAAACGATACCCATGGCCATCAAATCGGCGATAAAGTACTGCTTGCGTTGGCTGAATGTTGCCGGGAATCGACGCGAAGGGTGGATGTTTTGGGGCGTTATGGAGGTGAAGAATTCGTTATTCTACTGCCACAAGCTGATTTTGCCGCCACTTATAAAATCGCCGAACGTTTACGACAAAGTATTGAAAAAATGACTATTGATACCGAGGCCGGGCCGGTGAAGGTGACCGCCAGTTTTGGTGTTTCCACCATGGAGGATGAATGTTCTATGCTGGAAACTCTTCTAAAAAAAGCAGATAGTGCTCTTTTTAAAGCAAAACGGAATGGCCGGAACTGTATATGCGGTGATTGATTTTTCGCATTGAACATACATATTGAATAATGTTAAAAACACATAGACCCATGTAAAGAAACAGGAAAATAACATCAGTTCTCATAAATAGTTTAATAATCCGGGAAAATGAGTACTTACTTGAAAATAAAGAATTAATGGAATAATATAACGAAAAAATCCGCGAAAAGCGAGGTTATCATGAGTAGAGAACTGAAAAAGGGGTGCACATACAGTCTGCTTGTTCCCACAAGTATGGGTATCCGGATGACCCCTGTAAACAGACAGGCCGTGCATTGCAGCGATACCTTTACAATGCAGGCCACGAGTGCCGAGTCAAATGTGGCGAGTATCTCATCGTATTTAGGGTTGCGTGTTAAGGTGTTAACAACTTTTGTCAAGGGAAGCCCTATTGCGCGTTTTATTAAAGACAGCCTGGCGAGCCGCCATATGGATTACGAAGGGGTGGAGGTAGAACAGGGAAGTCCATGGGGATTCAGACACCAGATTAATATTGCAGACACCGGGTTTGGGACCCGGGGACCACAGGTATTTAATGACAGGGCGGGAGAGGTAGGACGGACACTGAATATCAAGGATTTTGATCTTGAGAAGATTTTCAAGACCGAGGGTGTTCAGATCGTTCATCTTTCCGGGCTTATTTGTGCTCTTTCAAAAGAGACGAGCGAGTTTTGTCTTGAAATTGCCCGGAAAGCAAAAAAGTACAAGACTAAAATTTCTTTTGATCTTAACCACAGAGCCTCTTTTTGGAAAGGAAGAGAAAAGGAACTCCATGAAATTTTTACGGAAATCGCGGGGATTTCAGATATCCTCATCGGGAATGAGGAGGATTTTCAACTCTGTCTCGGGATTCAGGGACCTGAGGCCGGGGGCAAAGACCTTGGTGAAAAAATCGAAGGATTTAAAGAAATGATCACACGGGTAAAAGCAAGATTCCCCGGGGCATACGTGTTTGCCACCACGTTACGGCAGGTGATAAATGCCAACACCCATTTATGGGGTGCCATCCTTTCAGAGGGTGATGACTGGCATGTTGTACAGCCAAGAGAGATACCTGTTCTGGACAGAATTGGCGGCGGAGACGGTTTTGTAGGCGGAATGTTATATGCGATCCTTAAGGGCTGGGAACCGGAAAAATGGATCCGGTTTGCATGGGCTGCCGGGGCGCTGGTTACAACCCAGTTGACCGATTACGGCCAGCCTGCGGATGAGGAACAGATCTGGAGGATCTGGGAAGGGAATGCCCGGGTAAAACGGTAGCTGAACGCGCCATTTCATAAATGAAATATCATTTTGCATTTCTCCTTTTTCTTTCACCTGGATATTTATTAAAAAGGAGAAAATATAATGAAAAAAAGTCAGTTTTGATGATACAATTGTCCGGGTCAATACCGATTATTATGATAATGAAGTAACCGAAGGGGCGGATGGATTTATCGTGGCATCAAATGCCGCTCATCCCGGGGAAAATACCCCCTCTTAATAAACCAAAATATTCATGTCGAATGGTCCGCCTGTCGTAACAATACTATAAAAACAATCGACTCCAATAATATAGATCCCGCCTTCACCGGCAGGGACAGAGTATATAATAGTCTCAGGTGTACCGGACATCTCATCATCGGCACCGGCAACACAACTTCCTTCCGGGTCCGCACTATCGGTTATCAGGTAAATTGCAGGATCCCAGGAACTTGTGGGAGAAACAGTGATCTCGATCGTATCCCCGGCATTAAGGATAATGCTGTAAAACAAATCATTTCCACTTGTGCTGTGGTCAATACAACTTCCGGCATCACCTGATAACTCGACTGCTTTACTTGCTTCCGTACTATCGGCATTAATCAAAGCAGAACCCCCGTCGAGAATTACGACCTCGGCTGATTCCGGTGTTTCATTTGAATTGACGGGTGTTGTATCTGGTGTTGGTTCCGGTGTCGGATCTAGTGTCGGATCTAGTGTCGGATCTAGTGTCGATCCGGCTGTTACGTCCGGTGTTGCCGTATTTTCAGGGTCATCTGTGAATGTATTTTCTATAAATGGATTATAAAAAGCATTATTGCATGCATAGAAGAGAAGAATAGAGAGAAGGAAGAATAGGTGAAATTTGATATTCTTTATCATTTTAGCATTACCCTGTTATATGAAAATTAATACTATAAACGTTAAATTTCAAGAAAAATTTTAATACCCGGTCTGATTATCGATGAAATTGATCATCGTCGTATGATTATGACCGAATAATTGAATTTTTAGCCTTGCATTAACTGAGGTAAAACGGTTAGGATAAAAAACGACGTATAAAGGAGATGTACCTATATGAATAGAATAGATGCCTGGTTTACGCTGCAACCATTTATTGCACTGATGATGATTATTGCCGCATGTGTTTTATTTGTCCTGTCATACAAACAAAAATCAAAAAAAGAAATATCCTCTTTCTGGCAGTGGTTCAAGATTGTCATTGAATCGGGACTCCAGGCATTACTTTTTCTCGGTCTCCTCTGGGCTTTCAGGGCAATCCTGAATACAAATCTCGTGACCTTCAAACAATCACATGGGAGAGTCAGTGAAGTGAATTATACGAGTGTTCAGAACATCTGGGGGGGCGCGCATATTCAACGTGAACTGGCTGTCTCTCATTATATCACGAGAAAGATTAAAGAAGAAATTCCCCGTGAAGATATTACAAAACCTCCCGTATACAGGGAAATCGAGCGGCGTGAACTTGTGGAGCAGAACAGTATCGTAGGTTCTGCAATCACTGTAGATCTCACGCTGAACAAACGACAAAAAGGCAGCGCATATTATTCGGGTTTTGAAAGTTTTTTTACAGGGACATATGAAATAATCAATACTTCCGAATATGTGACAGAGGCTGAATTTTATTTCCCCCTCTCCTACAGTCAGACTATGTATGAAAACATATTGATTTATGATAATGACCGTGAAATAAAGGAAAGTTTACGGGTAACCTCATCCGATGTGTATTGGGAGAAAAATATGCAGCCCCGTGAAAAATCCATTATTACAATATCCTATAAAACCAGGGGGCTGGATTATTTCTATTACCAGATCCCGAAACCGCGGCAGGTAAACAACTTCTCCCTTGTTGTAAAGGTTGATACGCTGCCGGTAACGGATATCAACTATCCGGAAGGGTGTTTAACTCCCATGGAAATATCTGAAACAAAAGGAGGCCGGGGTACGATCCTGAAATGGACGCTGGATCATTCTATTACCACCGCGGGAATGGGTGTTGCGCTGCCTGCACCGGAACAGCCCGGGGAAGAAATCGCCCTGGTTCTTGATAACAGCCCCTATGCCCTCATGTTTTTAATTGTGACAGTTTGTTTGACATTATTGATCCTGGGAGAAAACATTAATTTCATAGAAATATCCCTCTTGTCGGCGATCTACTGTCTTGTTTTTTATGTCATGGCATCACTAAGTGATTTTCTATTGGGATTCTGGGGTTCCCATATAATCGGGTCTCTATTGACATTGGGACTCACCTTTTTGTTATACAGGAAACATCCATCAGCCGTACTTAAATATCTTATCTATTCTCTTGTAGGATTTTTTACGTTACTCTATCCCCTCTCGGGGCTTATCCCGGATTTTCAGGATTCCCGGAATGGGATTGTCACGATTCTCATAATTATGTATATCTTTTTTATTGCATTATATTCCAGAGTGAAAATAAAACCTTCGGAACAATAACCCGGAGGCAACGCACCATGGAGGATATTTATTTTCAATAATATAACCGACTCATACGTTTTTTATTTCAAAAAATTTTTATTGAAAAATTATTTTTTTTAAGAATTAAATTGTTTGAAATAAGTCTCTTCTTGGGATATACTGGATTGAAAGATATGCATGAGACTTGTTTTCCGGAGTTCAAAATCCTCTGCCCAACAAGTTCGTTATAAATGAAAGGGACGTGATACGTATGCCCGGACAGGTAACACATTTTTACTTAGCTTCGCGTTTAGCCCGGCAATTTAAGGAGTATGTGAATAAGGATATCCGGGGAACGATTTATACAGGATTCGAGGAATGGCTGGAATTAAACCGTAGATTCAAGGAAGATGCAGCCGGGATCATTGCAGATGAAGAGGCTGATTCCACCCATTCGGAGAACGCTGATCGAATGCAGGCGACCCTGAACACCTACCGGAGAAACCTGCTCCAGTCAAATGCTATCGCCGTGTTCAGCGCTTTTGCCGCCGGGGCAGTGGGCCCGGATTTATGGACAGTGATTATTTCTCCCACCCTGGAATTATTAACGGAACAGACTGTCCGGGCGAGCTGGTTTTTTGATATGGGGCATTATAATCTGAGTCACCTCTTCCCGAAATATACATTAAAAAAAATACGTGAGATAGAAGTCGTCACAGCGGACGACAACTTACAGAAAACCTATCAGACCGCTTATATCCTCGGTTATATTTCACATATTGCCCTCGATATTCTGGGGCACCTGAACGTGAATGTCTTTGCAGGGGCTTATCACAGCCAGCAGCCGGACCGGTGGGAGACCGAACAATCCGGTATCCTGGAAAACGTTAATGTTTTTAATAACCATAACAAAGTGGAACACTACCTGGATGCCTATATCCGCTTTTTCTGTTTCGAGGGGTGTTATGATGAAACAAATTATCAATATAAAGATATTGTAAAAACCCATTTCGGACAGGAAAAGGATGGTAAATATGATGAATGGAATTTCCCTAATTTTAACGATTATTACCGCAACAGGCTCAGTTTCGGACTGGTCATAAAAACCGACGGAATTACCGATGAAGACCGGGATTTCCTTGATCTCTCCACCTGCCTCCCCGGGGTTTTTGTACACCGGTATTATCTGACAAAAGGAGAGACCTGCGACTATGGTGTCGCAGGCGACCTCCGTGTCAAACCCTTTATTAAGCAGTATTTCTGGGATGCCTATACAAACAAAGACGACTGGATGGAGAGGAAGCAGGATGGGTTGATTGATTCCTGGTTGTGCAGCGGCAGGCAATCCCTGAGTGATCTTAATACCGAATTGGATAAACTCGCTTTTTTCAATATTGTTGATGATCAGGGGTGGCGGGATCCGGACGATCAGTTTACCACCCAGTATTATTATCTCCATACAGTAATTCCCAATATGGAACGCCTCGTTGAGTATACGGATCAATTCTTTTCTCCTGCTGATTTCGGGGATTTTATCCGTGGAACTCTACAGATCGGGGAAGAATTTATCGACCAGGCCATGCAATACCTGTCAGACGGCGACCGGTCTCACCTCGACTGCCTGGATCACTGGAACCTGGATACGGGAATCGCATACCGCATAAAAAAAGGCACAGATACAGCGGATTACGAGGTACCTGTGAGCCTCGATCTCATAAGTGTTCTGGACCTGGAAGGGCTTGAAGGCTGGACCATTCCGGAAACAACCGATACCCCGGTAGAGGCAACCAGGAGCTGGGAAGTGCCGGTTGCAGAGGATGACCCGGAGGCAGAACTGCAACACGGCGAGACCCTCTTTTCCACTCATAAACAATACAATCTTGCCATGGCACGTTCCATCGGTATAGAGATCCAGGTACGGCAGACCTGCTTTTACGCTGATGATTATA
>JAFGRV010000111.1 GCA_016934975.1 Spirochaetales bacterium
AAATTTTTGATTTCACGCGAACCTGCGTTTCGCTATTATTCCTGATATTCTTGTAAAAAAACAAGAATATCAGGAATAATAGCATATGAAATTATATAAACCCATGATAAAACCCGATATTCCTCATTATTCCATAGATTGTGAAGCCGGGACAATTGTCGTACTTTGCTTCGCCAGATGAAAACTGTCATAACCCCACATCTACTGCTTTGACCGATATATTTTTTATTCATTATTGGTAATCAAAATTCTCAGATTCACTAAAAATATGGTCAAAACACTTTTCATTCTAAGTATATCAGATTATAGAATTGTGTCGTCCATCTCTACCCTTGTGGACCTTAAAGGCCGGAAAAAAGACGACTTGGTGACAGAAGCTCCGTTCCCCAAAGCAGGGACATAAAAAATCAGGTTGACAAAAAAATAGAAATGATAATATCGTAGTTACCGGTGAAGATAGCAAGTAGAAAGAATTTGCAAATAAAAGCCATATTTCTTAGTTTTTTTCTTCCGTGGCTTTGAGTTTAATAGATTTTCATTTTATATTTTATAAAATTGCAAGTTTTCATCCTTTATTTTGCAAGTTTTTGAAGTTGATGTATTATAGAATGATAATATTGTAAATTTATAGATATTTTTGTATTATTTAATGAAAATATTTTAAGCTTTTAGAAAGGATAGAAATTATGAGAATTGCATTATTGATTTTGGCAGTAATTTTTCTAAATTTTTCGTGTATGCAGATGAATGAACAAGTGGTTAAAACCGATGATAAGACTCAGAGTACTGAAACTAAAACGGAAGTTGCGGAAGGTGCTAAATTATGTGCCCTTACCTTTGATGACGGACCGGATGTTAAAAAGTCCAATCTTATTCTTGATAAACTCGAAAAATACGGGGTTGTCGCTACCTTTTTTGTCGTGGGACAGCGTATTAATGCCGGTACGCAATCGGTGCTCCAGCGGGAAGTTGCCCTGGGTTGTGAAATCGGGAATCATTCCTGGAGTTATTCCAGTATGGATAAAATGACAGAAGATCAGATTAAGGAATCAGTGAGTAAAACGACTGCGGCAATTGAAGAGTACGCGGGCGTTACTCCTGCTTTTTTCCGCCCCCCGAACCTTGCGGTAAGCACGACGATGTATGATGCCATCGATATGCCTTTTGCCCAGGGAGTGCTTGGCATGGACTGGGACGGCTGCGGAACATCGGCAGAGGACCGGGCAAATAATGTTCTTAAAGGAATGCGTGACGGGGCCATTATTTTACTTCATGATGTCCAGCCGGATCCCCATCCGACACCAGATGCTCTGGACATTCTTATTCCCGAACTCAAGAAACAGGGATATCAGTTTGTGACGTTAAGTGAGCTTTTTAAATTAAAAGGTGTGGCTCTTGACCCGGATGCAAACAAAATGTGGAAATTTGTGAAATAATACAGGTTATTTGCCTGCTTGTTGAGTAAAAAACCACCTGCATAATTCCTTCTTCGAATAGCGGTGGTTTTTTACCGGACAGGCAGATAAATTTTATTTGATGGTAATTGAGGTTATTAGACAACCTCAATTGCCGCTTCGGGACATATTTCAAGACAGCAGAAGCAGCGGATACAGACGCTGTAATTAAAATCGGGTATATTCCTGCCTTTTTTGGCATGATCAATTGCTTTAGCCGGACAGATTTGTTTACATTTATAACAAAGCACACATTTCTGTGATAATGGAACCGGCTTTTTAGAAAACCACCGTAATAAAATATTTTTAACTAATTTTGTAGTAAAAGGCCATCTGTTAAATGTATCAGTCGACATTCCGATACTGGAAGTTTTAATATTTTTAAGTTTGATGGAAGAAATATCCTTACCGGTAAAACCGATATCTTTCACGGATGTCAATCCCCCGAATTTTTTTTCTATGCCGTAACGGACCGTTAAAACATCATCCGTATTTATTCCGAGGAAAAGTGCTGCCCCATAATCCACGGCAATGGCATTTGTTCCTGCCAGTGTAATGCCGTAATTCCGCGGGGTTCCGGCCATTCCCGGACCGTCGCCTTCCTGGCCGATGATGCCGTCGACTAAATGCAGGAATGTCTTTGGTTTTTTAAATCCATGAATGAGTGCCTCATTAAACTCGATGATAAATCGTGAGAAATCTTCTTTTGACCGGGCACGCATATGCCAGCGTGATTTTTCCAATCCCGGAATCATCCCGAATAAATTCTTTGCGGCGCACGTCATCGTCGTAAGGCCGTGGGTTTTTAATTTCGGCAGGTTGATAATGATATCCATATCAAAATATGCTTTTGATATTTCAAAGCGTTTGAACCGTTGATTCTCTTCATAAAATAATACCCCGGTTTCCTTTATATCCGGTATATTAATAGCCAAATCCTCAATTGTATCAAGATAACCGCCGGTTTGCAGGGCTTTTTCGAGTGAATCCATTGCAGGAGATTCGATGAGAGATACGATCCCCCCGTTTTCTTTCACGATTTCGGCGATACTCCGGAAGAACACCGGATGGGTAATAATCGCCTTTTCCGGTGGTGTGGCGAACAAAAAATTCGGTTTAATACAGACCTTTTTATTTTTGAAGCGGCCGGGATCAAAACCTATAGCCGGGAGGTGCTGTAATAAAATATTTTTGATAATTGATTTATCATAGCTGGTACATGTAAGAATTGATACGTTAGTCATCGGTAGAGAATAGTATTTTTGCTAAACTTTTACAAGCCTGGAGAATTGTTTTTTTTTTCTTTTTTTAATAGATCTGAAGTGTATATACACCAAAGTTGAGAATGAATCTATTGACAATTCATTCTCGAAACTGATAAACAGGAGAAATGATGATCAGGAATCAATGGTATGTGATCTGCGAAACAAAGGATATAATTTTTCTCCGGGTTATTTAAAAAGCCGCCAGAAGGGTCCCTTGTCGGTAAACATTTTCTGCTGCTTTCCTCCGGTATATTCAAAAAAGTATATGTTCATTAATGACGTAATAATTTTATTGTTTTCAAATTTCCATGTTCCCTTTGCTTTTTTATTAATAACAATCTCACCATTTTCATCTTTGGATATTCTCTCGGAATCAAATCCCGTAACAATACTTCCATCCTCATAAAAACTCAAAGCCCGGGTGGACCATCCTTCCGGTGGTAAAAAATCCATTATGTCCCATGACCCTATGATTTCCGTATTAAGGGGAAAAGTTTTTTTATGTTTTAATTCATCAGCCTGGATAAACAGATTTGTATCTACCGTAAGTTGCGTACTTTCCAGGAACAGCTTTATTTCTGATAATGAGGACACTATAGGCGATGATTGTATGTTTCTTGAAAAATTTAATTTTAATGTCATGCTGTAGGTCTTTATGGGTTTCTCGAATCCAATCACAATGGGAAATGATGTGTCTTCTATTGGTAATGTTCACCGGTGACGAACATCGTTGCGGGATCTCCGTCTATCAGCCTTAAGGGATGAAAACGGTACAGATCCCCGGGATCAATTGCAAAGGATACATCTCCCACAGATAAAAGGGCCGTATGAGTTTCATCGGGATTACCGGATAACCTGTAATTGATGGCGGTTTCCGCAGTCAAGACAGCGTTCATATCTTTTTCGGATAGATTTTGTATGGTTTTGTATTTTTCAAGTAATGAGAGATGTTCCCGGGAACCTATCACTCCAAGGGTCGTTATTGCTTGTGTATCCGGAATGTTTTTATCAATTGATTCCTTTATAAAAGATAAGGGAGAAGTTTTATATCGGGTGTAGAGGCTTTGGCAGAGTGTGCGCTTCGACGTACCCAGGAATTATGGTCTTCCAGCAAGCGGATACATGTTTCCATAACTTCCGGAGACTTCCGGCTATAATATGTATTAAATACATCTCGTACCCAGATTTTATCGGAATGTTCAGGAGCAAGAAGATATTCTTTGGCAAGGGCATAGACTTCGGGACTATGTAAAGCATCAATAATTTCCTGTTCATTTGTAATTACCCGGGAGTGATAAGCGATTTTATTGAAAATACCTTTTACAATCCCGTTTTTTACATCTTGATTGGGTGTTTGTTTATAATATGCAAGGAGATGATCTATCCCCACTTTGCCCAGGGAAATGATGGTTTTTGCAATTTCCGATATAATTTCCGGATCACCATAGATATTCATCATTATGATCTATGATAAGTTTTGTCCCGATAATATTCCATCCCATATTTTCCGGTTTCGAATATAACTTTCCTTTCCCGGTATAGTCTGCTTTTGTCAGGTTTTCGTTTCTCTCGCCGAATCTGCCGCTTCCAAAACAACCGGCTATTCCGCATGAACTCTCGATGTACATGCCGGGGAGAATATCGATAAGAAATTTGTAACGGGATTCCAGGTCCATTTTATTTAACAGGGTACAAAGCTGAAGCAGATCTGTGTTACTATAGGCGAAAATCGCAGGTTTTATTCCAAGATTTTCGGCCTGTAACACTTAGCGTTGACCCGCATCTATATCTTGACTCATAGATAATTTTCAGGTGTCAAGAAAAATATAGATTTTTTGTATTGGGTTGTGGGCCGTAGGTCAACGCTGTGTTCTCAACATAAAGTTGTTTGACTTGGGCTATCATCTCATTGGGAGAAGATTTGGAAAACTCCATATAAAAATTGTAAAAATCCGGTATGGAGGTGAAGACAATTTCCTGCGCGGCACTCGTATCTAATGCTATGGCTTCTGTAAGTTCCGGTGTTTCCGGAATATCTTTGTTTTTATCCCCGGTTTCGGATTTCTTTCCGGTACAGGAAAATATCAGACTACATGCAAATATAAAAAGTATGAGTTTTTTTAGGTTCATGAGTAAGAGTATACCTTATTTTCTTTTTTTTTGATAATTTTTTTGAACAGTTATTGCAAAAACACTCTCTAAAGCCGAATCTCCCAAATTATATAGCGGGAGCATGTCTGATCGAGTTGTGGATTATCCAGGTTGTTAGGATTATAAACATTAAAGGGCCGGGCTGAAGTGACTCCATTTGCGGTAAAATACCGGAATGACATGATCTGTAATCCGGTTTCAGTATGATCACGGATGACTGCTGTTGTTGTTACTATTTTGCTAGTATCGTTTTCATCATACATAACACTTTGAGCGATGACTTCGTCTCCGTCACCATATTTCCATCCCTGGGTCATACTGCCGGAATAACCTCCATACCCGCTGATTGTTCCTTCTATAAGAAAAATAGTATCTTCTGCTTTTTTATCTACCTGAAATGTTTCAAGAACAATGGAACTTCCAAGCCCAAGGGCAAGTCTTACACAATTTTCATGAATTGTGATGTTGCCGATTCCCGGCTGGGGTTCCGGGGTTTGTGTTGGTTCGGGACTTTCCTGGATTGTTTCCGGATCGCAATTCATGACGAGAAAACAGAGAATGATCATTAAAGTATGATTAATTTTTTTATACATAAGGGTACTCCTAAATAAATTGAGATTAGATTAAAAAAATGGTGTAGCAAATAAGGTGGGGTCTGGCAAGATGGTTTTAGGGGTGAAGGGGGATGAGGGATAGGGGTGTTTTAAATTCTTAATACCCACAGAGGAGAATAATTGGTATTATAAACAGTCACCAGCCTGTTTTTACCGGGTAATAATTGAATTACTCTCCACAATTGTCGCATAAGATTCCCCGAACTAGGGCGAGTTTCCTCATCTTCGGATCTCCAGCGGGTAAATATCTTTTCCAATTCCTTAAAAACATCATTCTTATAAACCTCCACTAAATCAAGAAAAAACCTCAACAACTCACGCACCAACTGTGCAATCGAATACACATTCAAATCCTGATGTAATAACTTCAGCTCCCTATAAAGTTCAACAGGAACATACATATGCACATGCTCCCGTGTCTCTTCCGGATCATCACACACAGCCGTATATTTACTAAAACGTTGATCGCCCCATTTATGTTCCTTCCCGATTATTGGAGTTAACACGTGCAGTATTTTTACCATAATTCCGGATAAAGTCCCGGATTTCATAATGAAATCAAGATTTTTCAGTTTTTCTTTCATTTCTTGATTTATAACAAAATGAAAATCGTGAACATCAGCTAATACCATATCATTCTCCTGATTTTTTTTTATGATAACCTGTACTATTGTGTGATATTATTTGAAATAGTACGGTCTACATATTATTAATAACTATATAAAGTGTTCTGCTGAATTCATTTATTACGTCTTTTTTTAAAAAAAGTATTTTCTACTCCCCCTTATTTGGTTTTCCCATCAACCAAATACTCAATTTGATTTATTTTTTTCTATTACAAAAGAATGGAAAATCATTACTATTGGAAATACCGAAAAATCAAAAGTTTTTTGGCATATTTTATAAGATGATATGGCTGTTTTTGTATTGATTTTTATAGTTATTTGAATACAATTGTCGTAAAAGAAGGAGTTGTAGGAAATTTCAAATTTGATACACCTTAAAAATATGTAATTCTCATATTCCCGGAGATAAAATGGGATATTCATTATTACTCTTATTGACTTTTCTAAGTGTTCCCTTTGTTATATGGTTAGTTATAAAAATAAAATTTAAAGCTGAAGATATAAAAATTGATGATATCATTAATAATATTGAAGCTTCCGGGGAATTATTATTTTCTCAAAATTGTGGTGGAAGAATCGGATTCACTAATTATTCCATGGGATTTTTAACTATACAAATTTATACCACAGGTATTATAATCACTCCGGGAGTATTTGGGAAAAGAAGTTATATAATGAAAGATGAAATTAAAGAAATTCAGGAATGGAAAGGATTGTTTACAAAAGGAAATAAAATAATTTATGAAAGAAATTCCTACTCCCGGGATATAATAATTTATGCTAACCTTGATGAAAATATAAAGACAAGCCTGTCATCACAGACATTATAATAATTATTAAAAGCTACAGAAGGCTATTAACCGTTTTTATTATGTTCGGGATAAATCTGGTTATGCGGATAAATCCGCCAACCACTCCCCCGCTTTCCTGATTATAATACTTTGCTGCTCATACTCCTGTTTAACATTATGCACTAGCTGTACAGCCATTGTATCCGGTATCATAAAAATAAACCTTCGGGTCCCGCAACAAGGCCCTATCAATATTTTTATGATAAGGATGTATCAGGAAAATAATATTTAAGCTTTCAATTGCGTTAAATGGTGAATGCGCTCCTGTTAATTCCTTTGCTCAAAATACTACCCAGAAAGCGAAAAGTGTGATGGGTTCTTATAAACTCATCAATTTTAACCGTCTTAGCAGAAATTTTCATTTCCTGAACCAATATAAAAGGTGGCGGGTGCAGTTTGTGTAATGATAAGATTGCTATTGTTGATTTGATCTTTAATGAATTTCGTATTATCATTATTTATAAGCTCATTCCGGATAAAGGAGTATCAAAATGGCACGAGCAAATACATATCTGAATTTCTCCCGTAATACAGAGGGGAGGCATTTCTCTTTTACAAATCCGTATTTGGAGGGGAGTTCATTGGTGAGGGGGGAAAATTATGGAAAACAAAGAAAAAAGTAAAATTACCGTGGAAGTCATAGTCAAATCGCCTGTTGAAAAGGTGTGGGAATATTGGACTTCTCCGGAGCATGTTATCAACTGGAACTTTGCATCCGACGAATGGCATTCCCCAAAAGCGGAAAATGATCTGAGGGTGAAGGGGAAATTTAATTATAGAATGGAAGCAAGAGACGGGAGTTTTGGTTTTGATTTCTGGGGTATTTATGATGATATAAAAGAAAATGAGTTTATTGCCTACACACTTGGAGATGAGAGAAAAGTGACCATACAATTCATTCCCGATAATCTTGAAACCAAATTAATTGAAACCTTCGAAGCTGAAAGTACGAATTCATTAGAACTGCAACAGAATGGATGGCAGGCAATCCTGAATAATTTTAAAAAGTATGCGGAGGTGATGAAGAAGTCCGGTGTGGCTGGTTAAAAGACAAAAATAATCATAAAATTCGTCCACGTCTACCCAAATAGGCGACAAATAAAGAAGCAGTGACTATTATATATACAATTGTCGTGGGATTGATATTTTATATTATAATTATGAATTGATGCAGCTATCTGAACTATCAAACTCAAAACAACGACGAATATTTTATAAAAAATAAAGGAGATAAAAATGAAAAAATGTATTTTAATTACCTGTGCACTCCTCGTTCTTTTATCATTTTCAGTATTTTCATCTGATTTGAAAATACAATACAGGGATGGGGATCATGAGAATGCAACAGACAATCACATTAAACCACATCTCAAGATTGTGAATAATGATCAGGCAAGTGTTGCATTAAAGGATTTGACTATAAGGTATTATTATTCTAAAGAAGGGTCCTCCTCCGAGACTTTTCACGTCGATTATGCTTATATTGGCGGGAATAATATTACCGGGACATTTTATCCTGATTATGTGGAAATCGGATTTACTGCTCATGCAGGGGATATCCCCGGGGGAAGCGATTCGGGAGAAATACAAATACGTTTTAACAAAGATGACTGGTCGGATTATAATGAAATCAATGATTATTCCTATAAAAATCCTGCCGTATCGTATGTTGACACGGATAAGATTACTTTATATCAGAATGGTATATTAGTTTGTGGTCATGAACCTGGGGGAAGCACCCCTGCTCCGATTCCTACGGACCCAGCCCCGGGTAATCTGCCTTTTGTTGAGGCCGGAGGAATAGTTGTGATGGAAGCTGAAAACAATACAGGTACTACTCCTGGTACGGGATGGGCAAGCTATTCTTTCTGGAAAGAAGTATCCTCTTATAACGACTCAAGTAACAGAATGGCAGTTGTCGCCTATCCGGATAAGGGAATCAATGTGGGAGATACGACAAATGGTCCCGGATTGAACTATGAAGTGAATTTTACTGAAACAGGGACTTATTATATATGGGTTCGAATGTGGGGTCCAAATTCAGGTAGTGATTCCCTGCATTCTGGTATAGACGGAATTCCCGCAAGTTTTGGCGCAACAGGTATGTCAATAACCAGTAATTCATGGAAGTGGGTGAACCAGGCAGCAGGCAGAGTAATGGTCGATGTGACGACATCCGGAGTTCATACGATAAATATTCTGATGAGAGAGGATGGCACCCGGCTGGATAAAATTTTATTGACGAAAGATTCCGGCTATGTGCCTTCAGGGCAGGGGCCGGAGGAAAGCCCGAGAGAGTCTTCTGAAACACCTGAGCCGACAATTGAGCCAACCCCTGAACCAACTCCGGAACCAACCCCGGAACCAACCCCGGAACCAACCCCGGAACCAACGCCTGAGCCCATTCCCGGAACAGGAAATGTCTGGCTTTATCCGGAAAACGCTATTGGGATATTGGGTGAGAATGTTGAACTTCAAGTCCATGTGAATACAGGCATCCAGCTCCTTGGAGCCTATTCTTTTACTCTCACTTACGATGCGACAATTGTACAAATAGATACAACCCGGGGGAATAACGGTGTTGAACCGGGATCTGACGGATTCGTTGCAGCCGTTAATGCCCTGACACCGGGTACCCTCATATGCAGCGGTTTTGACGCGATTGGAACAGGTCCATCAACCGACCTTTATCTGGCAGTGGTTAATTTTATTACCGTCGGATTTGGATCGTCCCCGGTCAACTTAACAATGAATACCCTTGTGAATCCCGGGACGGAGGTTATCGGGGTTCCGGGTGCTTCCGGTTCTACTATTAGTGTTCAGGCTGCGGCAACAGAACCTCCTGCACTTACCAACCCACCTACAGTGACAGGAGCTCCCACGATAGCGGGGGCAACATCTTCACCCGAGTCAACATTGGCTCCAACACCTGCAGGCGCAACTTCTTCACCTTCAGCTACTGCGCCTCCGGCAAGCGTCGGTGTCGGTGATGTGAACGGGGATGGTCTTGTTAACATTGTTGATGCCCTCCTTTGTGCCCAATATTATATCGGGTTGAATAATTCAGGTTTTGATTCTTCAAATGCCGATGTAAATTATGACGGCAATATTGATATCGTCGATGCTCTTCTTTTAGCACAATATTATGTGGGAATTATTTCCGAACTTCCGGGGACGGAGCCCACAGCGGAACCTGAACCGACACCAGTGCCGGCAGAGGGAGCCGGCAATATGTGGGTAGCCCCGGCCACTCTCTCGGTATCTACCGGTACCATTTTTGAAACGGAAATACACCTTAATTCCGGAACTCAAAATCTTGCCGCTTATGGAATCGATATTCTCTATGATTCAAGCAAGATGATTCCGGATACAACAGCAGGTTACCACGGTGCAGAAGAAGGACCCGATGGAATCGCAGTTGTCGGAGTAAATTCCGAGACTCCCGGGGTTCTTGCTATCAGTGCATTTGATCCCGCCGGTATAGGGCCGGGTGATGATTTGAATTTTCTTACAATTTCCTGGATAGCCTTATCAGGGCCATCCGGAACAGTTGAGATTGTCATAAATGATCTGGTTGATGCCAATACAAATGTTATCGGGATACCTGATACGGAAGGTGCAATTGTCACTATTTCGGGTCCGGAAATTACCGTATCTCCGACAGCGGCACCAACCGCAGTACCAACCCCTGCACTCACTATTGAACCCACACCTCCCCCCACGATATCTCCAACTGTTTATTATGATGGAATTGGTGAAGTATGGGTTGTTCCTGAGAGTACAACGGCTTTAAGTGGTGAAAATGTAATATCGGAAATACATTTGAATTCCGGTTCCCAGCGGGTCGCAGCATATGGGTTTGATATTACTTACAATCCATCAATTCTGTTTTACCTGGATACAACGGAAGGAGCAGATGGATATATAGCGGCAATAAACTACCATAATGCCGGGACTTTGGTTATCAGTGGATTCGATGTGACCGGGACCGGTCCCAGTGAGGATTTGCACCTGTTAACAATCACCTGGGCAGCCAGTGCCCCGGGAACCACTAATATATCTATTAATATTAATGATCTGGTCGATCCGTCATCTACAACAATCGGAAATCCAATAGGAATAGACGGGCACGTAACGGTTATGGTCGAGGGAGTAAGTTGTAAAGTACAGTATCAAAATGGATTAATCTCCGATGTGGCCGATATGTTCCGTCCGTATTTTAATATTGTAAATACCGGAACAGTAGATATCCCTCTAAGCGAGTTATCGATCCGTTATTATTATGATCGAGACGGCGCTGCGGTAGAACAATTCTATGTTGATTATGCGGAAGTCGGTACAGACTATGTCCTCGGTACCATTACCGAAGAGTATTTAGAGGTTACTTTTAGCCCCGAGGCCGGAATCCTCGCGGCACAAAGTGAGACCGGGCAAATTATAGATAGTGTCTGGCGCCAGGATGGAAGCCTTTATGATCAAAGCAATGACTATTCCTATGATCCGAATTATCCTGAGTATGCCGATTATGAACGAGTTACACTGCACCATAATGGAGAGATAATCTGGGGAATTGACCCGGAACATGCACCCCCTCCCACAACGGCCCCGACTGAAACTCCCACTCCCACACCCACGGCGACCCCTACGACAACCCCGACACCAACCACCGAGCCAACCCCCAGACCAACCCTGAGTGGAGATGTACCCGATGAACCGGGGGCTGTATGGTTTGAACCCATTGATTCTGTCGCCGGTCCGGGAGAGGATTTTGCTGTTCAGGTCTATGTGCATACCGGGGACCAGAACCTTGCGGCATATCAATTGGTTATTACCTTTAATCCGGAAATTATCAAGGTGAATACATCAACCGGAAGTAATGGAGTAGAACCGGGTTGGGACGGTTTTATTGCCGTCGTGAATTCCACTGTATCGGGGCAATTGACATTTAATGGTTTTGATGTTGTAGGTCTGGGTCCATCTTCTCAACTTTATCTTGCAATAGTGCATTTTACAGCACTTCAGCCTGGTACAAGCGTCCTCGGATTAACAATTGATGATTTGGTAGATGCTACGTGCAACAATGTAGGCATACCTACAGCCCATGACGGAACAATCACAGTCTCCGGTGAAATCAATCCTCCCGAACCCACCCCCGATGCTACAGTGATACCCACCCCGGTACCAACACCGTTTCCCACAACCGCACCCCCGGTTATGACAGATCCTCCCGAACCGACACCTCCCCAGTCATCAACAATGGAGATCGGGACGATGTGGGTCGTTCCCGAAGAGACGACAATTAATAGCGGAATGGATTTTGTAACGGAAATTCATTGTAATTCGGGGAATCAGGCTCTGGCAGCATATGGGCTTGAAATCAATTATGACAATTCTGTCATAGATCCTGATCCAAATTATAATTTCGGAGGAATCGAAGAAGGAGCGGACGGATTTGTCGCTGCGGTAAATGTCACCTCCGGAGTGACCCGGATTTCCGGTTTTGATGTTGCCGGTGCAGGTCCCGGTGCGAATCTCCATGTATTAAATGCCCATTGGATTGCCCTTAATCCCGGAACAACGGAGATTATATTATATGTAGATACACTGGTTGATATGAATACAAATGATATTGGAATTCCTCTCGGAGTAGGTGGAACGGTAACAGTACAGTAATTATAAAGTTTATATGGATACGAGGGAGCAGCTAAAAACTGCTCCCTTTTTTATTGCCCGGTTCTTATGCCGGCGGCGTTGTGCCTTAAGACGGGGGTGTGTCACTGCCCCAATTCATCCTGAATTGTCCGCTGCAATGTAATAATCCCAAAAAATAAAGGAGACCGTCATAATAACGATATTGTCCCGAAGGAACAGCTGTATCCCACAGTTCCCGGATAAAGGCGATTCTATATGAATTGGTTGATATAAGACTCGCGCAGGCATTCATGGCTACCAATCCCGGTGAATGATCGCTTTCCCGTTCTGATCCGCTTAATGTGTATCTGCTTCCATGTGTCGAAACACCAATAGTTCCAAAAAAGTTCTGTATGAGGTTTGCCTGGGTAACTGCCCGGGGATTGGAGCCCCACCAGTAGTGATCCACTGCAATATTCATGGTGGTTCTCCAGGCATCATACTCAAAATGTTTATGACCTCCGCTTTCATAGGGACTGCCATCATAATTCGCATAGTCCGGACCAAGGCCGGTACGTGGGTGAATCGTTGTATGAAGAAACGACCTGCTTCTCTCTGCTATGTGTTTCCATCTGCCGTTATCCCGGTCTGCCCAGAGAGCAAACAACTCATAAAACGCCGGAATGTGATACGACGGATCGGTAAAGGTTGCCGCATCCCCATAGGGAACAAAACATATGACATCCATTTTCCCATCAGCATTGAACATACTGGTGACCCTTGAATGTGTTTCCGCGTTTTCACCCTGGTGGAGCATCCGGTAGCAGATATGATCTGCCTCTGCTTTATAATCATAAATCCCGGTTCCATTTCCCCACCGCTGCCAGGCAAAATATAAAGCCATGGCAAAGTATTCTTCACCATCCGGTGCGGGATTGTGATTCATGATATTTCCGTTTGTACTGCACTGCCAGGCAAAATATCCCTGTCTGTCGCCGCTCACGTGCTGCATGTTGGTTTTGGCCCACTTCCATAACCTGTTAAATTCAGTTTGCTGATTTAACTGAACGCAGATCATCATGCCATAGGACATACCCTCGCTTCTCACATCATTATTCCCTGTATCTAGAATATATGCCATATCCGGTTCAACAGGATAGTAAACTCTCTGGCCGCTGTCATTTCCGTAAAAGAGTTGACTCCAGGTTGCATCGATCTTCATATCAACAGCGCTTTGGGTTTGTCCGATTTCAGTAAATAGATTCATGAGCCGAGTCCCTTAAGGTGTGGAATGGAGAGAGAAATATGGCTGATAAAAACTGCCTTTGCATTTTGTTTTTTCATTTTTTTTCTCCGGTTTTTAGATTATATATGAGTAGTATAAGCCTGCTTGTATTAATGGCATACCAGCTATTATCCTGGTTTGTTTATAGGAGTTCTGCATTAAGGAATGAAGACTTCACCCACCTCGCTGATAATTAGTTCCTGAACTGGAAAGATCTTGGGGGAGAGCCGGGAACATTTGTGCCATCGTACGTAGTGATGAACCGAAAAAGAGTAATGCCCGGAAGATCATCCGTTGGCTAAAGACAAAAGAAGGTCGGAAAATTGTGGAAGATGGCGGGTATACACCGATTTATCAGGCTAAGGATAATAAAGATTGATGTAAAAAATCTAATGCTGCTAGTATTGCCTGCAGTTCCATAGTTTGGTTAGTTGTATTCTTTACGACACTTTTACAATCAAAACTTCCTTTCCTTTAAAGGCCGCAGCCAGGCAGATAACATCTAACACACCATGGGCTTCCATTTTTTTGCGGTAGTGCTTATCGATAATCTGCTGTTTTGCTTCGGATGCTGCCTGTTCCAGGGTTTGTTGTGTGCGTTTGTCTGCTTTTTTAAACTCAAAGATAATTCCTTTTTTATTTTTATCATGGGGGATGAGCATTAAATCTGCCCTTCCGTATCCGGCAGGCTCTTCGGAGGTGATTACATAATCCTTGTTGAGCCAGATCACCAGGCCAAGGGTAAATGCCTGGTATACTCTTTCCGCATCATTATCACCGAGGTGGAAATAGGAGACCGAGGCTTCTACATAGTCTGCAAAAATCCTGGAGAAAAGGTTGATATCTCCGGTGACCAGGCTTTTAAGCATAAGTTCCATAGTGTGATTTTCTATTGTTTCAGAAAACCAGGAAGCGATGATATTTTCGTATAAATATTTTACCTCTTCATTAGGGATTGCCAGTTCGCAAAATGTTTTCCTGTCTCTTTGAAAAGTTTTTATTGGTTTCAGGTAACCGGAAAAAAGAAGGAAACTAAAAAGATAATTTTCATTGGATTCGATTTCCGGGAATACGATATTCTCATTCACCACCCTTGTGATGGTTTTATCTTCAATGAGTTCTTTCATATCCAGCTTTATCTTTTCACCTGCCCGGGAGAGGATTTCTTTAATAAGGGTATTTGCAGAGGTATGTACCCAATACGGCTTTAATCCCTCTTGCCACTTATCAGCATAACATATGATTGACCAGGGATTATAAAGCTCTGTTTCACCGCAGAGGTAGCCGTTATACCAGTCCCGGACATGATCCATTTCAAAGCCGATTCCGAAATAATTGAGGAGTTCCACGACTTCATTTTCCAGAAGGCCGAATCTCTCTGCATATTTCCTGTTTAAAAGGGTGCATACATCAGGATTATTCAGATCCGAAAAAATACTTTCCTTTGCTACCCGGAGGATGCCGGTAAGGACGGCTTTTTCCAGACAGGGATTGTCTTTTAAGCCGCCGGAGAGGAAGGTTTTGGAAAATTCAACAACTTCAGGATAAAAATTATGGGTATAGCCCTGCTGGATGGGAATATCATACTCATCGATCAGGATTACCACTCTCTCTTTATAATGTTTATGGAGCAGAGAAGAGAGAAATTTCAAGCTATTTAAATAACTACTCTCGGTTGCAGAATCATTTAAAATCCCGGCATATTCCTTTTTTTCTCCTTCAGTTAAACGAGGAGAATCCGGAAGTTCCGGGAACTCCATAAAGAGTTCCTTTATTGTTCTTTTTATCTGCATGAAACAGCGCTGCCAATCATTGAGCTTTATATCTTTTAAAGTAAGGTAGATAACAGGGTATTTCCCATAGTGTTTGCGGTAGTCAGCACCCGCCTGCCAGATGGCCAGGTCTTTAAAGAGGTTCTCGTCCTGGTTTTTCCGGTGTTCAAAAAAGCATTTAAGCATATTCAGGTTCAGGGTCTTCCCAAAACGCCGGGGACGGGGAAGGATAGTGACAGAAGCTCCGGAATCAATTAATTCTTTAATAAGGAGAGATTTATCCACATAATAGTAATTCTCTTCTATTATAGTTTTAAATGTACTCAGCCCAATGGGGAGCTTCTTTTGTTTCATGGGAATACTTTACAATAGGTGGGGATGCAAGGTCAATATTTATTGGTAAATGTATGTCCTGATACGAACTGATGAACACGAACATGAACTTTTAATATTATAATTGACTGGATAACAATGTTAAAAAAAAAATCCAGGTTTACTAAGAGCGAAACATATATATTATTCTCCCACATTATTCCTCTTTAATATTGTGCTCCTTGCAGAATTCACGGATCCGGTCTGCGTCTTTTATTCTCTTCTCCAAATCCGGATCGATCATTTTATCTATCAGGTGCTTAAAATCTCCGCTTATATTCACGAATGACCGGTAATCGATACGCATATTTTTCAGGTTAAAAGTGGAAGGGTCTTTTCCCGTAAGGAGGAATAAAATGGTAACCCCTAACGAATAAATATCCGAGATGGAAAGAAGTTTTTCCAGGATACTCTTTACCTCATCAACAGAAAAACGGACCCCCTCTTTAATGCATTCATGCAGATTTTTTCCGTCGATATACTCCATCACCAGTCCATATAACGTCTTATCATTCCATTTAATCTCAAAATTGTCATAATAATCGGGAATAAACTTATGATGCCTCACGCTCCCCCAAGGTGCAGCTCAATTTCCGGAAATGCTTCCGGTTTTTTAAACTCCTCTGCCCCGGCTTTTTTTAAAATCTCCGCAGTCTCCGGATTCTTATGATAATGTTGAACTATAAGCAAAGCGCTCCAGCCGTTTTTATTTTTAATATTAAGATCAGCCCCGGCATCTATGAGGGTTTTCAGGCAATCAATGTGATCCAGGGCAGCGGCGATTATAAGCATGGTATTCCCGCTTTTATCCCTGGTATTAATATCCAGTTTATACCGTAATAACAGTTTCAGCTTTTTGTTCCAGTCCAGGTCATAATAGACATGATCATAGCGCAAGATTGATATCATGGCGGTATCACCATCGTTATTCTTCTGATTAATATGTATTCCATTTTTTAAGAGATATTCAATCTTTTCCATCCCGCCGGGAACATACAGTGCGTTAAATAATACGGTATTTCCGTATTGGTCGGTAATATTGATATCCACACCTTTTTTAACCATCAGTTTCAGCATCTCCATGCTTCCCAATGTCACCACTGACCCGAGCAGCGTATTGCCGTCCGCGTCCCTGGCATTAGGATCCATTCCATAAGAAAAATATTTTTGAAATGCCGCCATATCATTTTCGTAGACAGCTTTGTCAACTTGAACACAATAGTCTTTATAGGTAAAGCCTGTGGTTTCAGGCTTGTCGTTTTTTAGCAGTTGTGCCAGGACAAAGGGCATATTGTTCTTCTTTGCCCAATCCACGGTACTCATTCCCCGGTTATCCGCTTCATTGATATCCGAACCCGCGTCAAGGAGATAACCGATGATGTCGCTGTCATAAATCCCGGAATACACTGCGTGACAGAGAGGTGTTCTGCCATAATTGTTTTTCACCCGTACATCGGCTCCCGCCGAAAGGAGTTGTTTTATGATTTTCGGATTCTGTTTTTTATCAAGCATGTAAAACAGGGGTGTTTGATGATCCGGGGGGTAGATTTCATTTACCTCCGCACCGTGTGTCACAAGAAGACTGAAATAATCTTCACTCCATCCCCGTAAAGATTCATATAACAGTATACCCACCTTGTGCCCCTCTACATCCAGCCTGATTTTGCCGGTGTCCGCACCATGTTCGATTAAGAAACTAAAAAGGGATATATGGGTTGTGTGGCGGTAGGCTGCCTCCAGCGCGGTGAGACCGGAGGTTGATGGTGCATTTATATCCGCGCCCAGTTCCAAAAGCAGGGATAAGAGTTTTAAATCGGTATAATTTCCCGCCTTGATACTGCCTACGAATACGTCCGGGGGAATGGCGGTTATATAGGATTTTATCAGGGGCATATAATTCATTTTTTTGTTTATTACATAATTGATACATTTTTCATCGGGGAGAGCGCCATGTTCAAGGATGTAGATGATAATATCCTCATCCCCATCTTCTTTCAGAGCGTGATAGAGATTCTTCGGGTTAAAATTTGTTTTCAACTTTACAATAAAGCTGCAGGTCTCTTTATCGGCATAGACAAAACAGTCTTCGATTGATTTATCGCTGATTTCAAGACCATTATCAACGGCAAGGCTGATGATCTCCCGGTGCACGGGATTCTTTACATCAGTATGATAAAGAATACCATGATACGTCACTTCCCCTTCCATCCGCATGCCGGCTTTAATAAATGTCTTTAACAGCCGGAGATTGTCTTTGTCCAGGGCCGTTTCCAGAATCTGATAGGAAAACGGGGTGCTGCTTTCCAAATCATTTATACGGGCCCCGTGACTGATAAAGAGTTCTGCCAGGGCAACAGCATCGGGCGAATTAAGAATAAAAAAAACAGGGGTCTTGTGGCCGGATTCGAACTTGTTTATATCAGCCCCTGCCTGAAGCAGCAATTCTATAACTTCTATTGCAGAAGAATGTTGGACAGCCAGGATAAGGGGAAGCCGGTTCGTCTCGTCACTATAATCCGGGTCTGCCCCTCCCTCAAGGAGCAGACGGATAATTTCCGGGTCGCTGCTCCAGGCGATGGCATTGTGAAGGGGCAGCCTGCCGAATCTATCCGGCCGGTTTAGATCGATTCCTTTTTTGATGGAAGACATTACTTTGCCCGCATTATTACGATCTATCGCGAGATTGAGGTCCATCATCGGTGTTGATACACAGGCAATACATACTGCTGCGATTACTCCCATAAGGAAAAATAAATTGTATTTCATATCAAGAGTATAATACGATCCGGAAAGAATCGCAAAGCGAATCCTGCGGCAATTTTTCTTACGTCCCCGTTCCCGTATAATGTTTTGTTCCCAGGGTCCAGACAAAACACGAGAGTCCGAATACTCCGCAGCCGACCAAAGGAGTGATTAACCAGGATAGTGTCACTTCCCCGGTTTTAAGCAGGGCGTTAACAGGCACATAGGCCATAAAAGTAAAGGGGAGAATATAAGTGAAAATAAACCGGAAAGGTTTGCTGAATATTGAGATTGGGTATCTGGCAAAGGTGTAGAGATTTAAATGAAAATTCATTAAGAAGACATTATTTATAAACAAGAAGGCTGTTGAAGCCACAATAATACGGATTCCGAGTAATGTGAGTGCGGAACCTATGAGCATCAGAAAAAAACAGAATCCTTTGACCAGGGACCAGTCTATGTTTAGTTTGTTCCATGAGGAGATAAAGAGGAACAGCACGAGTATAAGGGGTGATAAATTTTTAAGCTGGATTTGCCCGGATATAAAATAAAATAATGTATTTAACGGCTTAAAATAACAGAGTGTAAAATCACCCATCCGTACGGAATTTTGTAAAAACCATAGTTTATCAAAGAGGACATCTGCGGGGAGTTTGATGATAAGGAAAAAACCATAAAGAAAAAGAAGTTGATAATAATCCCAGCCTGCAAGCCGGGGGATACTCTGAAAGACAACCACAAGAGAAAGCAAAGTAAAAAGATTCGCCACAAAGAGACCGAAAAAACCAAAAAAGAAATCGACTTTAAAGGCCATGCCGGATTTCAGATCCTGGGCAGCAAGGCGCAAATAAATCTTTATATAATAGACGAGAGTTTTCATTTTCCTATCCTCCGCTGACGGTCAACTTTACCAGTACTTTCCGGTAAAATAGTCTGCCCAGGATGATAAAAAGTAAAAACCATCCGGCCTGAATACAAAGAAGGAGAAGAGCCTCCGGGATCGATTGTCTGGTTAATAATAGTTTTACCGGTGTATAAAACATCGATTGAAAAGGAAGGACCATTATTACGGGCTGAATGGCTTTGGGAAAAAAAGGAATGGGAATTACTGCCCCGGAAAGAAAGAGAATGACGGTGTCTTTGACTATTTTTAATCCCAGGGCGGATTCAAAGGAAAAGGCTGAAACACCGATAGCAAAGTCGATATTTACGGAAATCAAAAAGGAAAAGAAGATGGAAATCATGAAAAAAAGGATATTTACTCCTATTACGATCGGGACATGAAAGGCGAGGATTATAAAGAGGATTCCCGGGAGACCGGCAAAAATCACCCTGTAGAGAAAAACACCAAAAGCCCTGACTATTGTCTGAACGTGGAGATCCATTGGGAGATATAAATCCATTATAATCTCACCATGGATAATGCCTAAGGACATCTCCCAATCAACCATTGTACTCACCATGGTGAAAATGGTACCGCTCACAGAGAGATAGGCGAAAGTCTGAAGAAAGGTCAGGCCGTTCAGTTCGCCGGTACTATTCGTATAAATGGCCCGCCAGAGATAAAATACAATAAAGATTTCCAGGAAATTTCCAAGAAGTCTGAAAAAAAACTCTGCACGGAAGAAGAAGTAGGAAATTAAGCTGTTGCGGATAAGTGCAATATATCCCCTCATTTAAGCATACCTTCATACGTACGGATAATCACATCTTCCAAAGAAATTTCTTCTATTTTGACATCTTTTACCGCATAGGTTTTAACTGTAAAATTAAGTACATCGAGGAGGGGTAATTCATCCTGATTTATCGTGATCATCACCCAGTTGTCACTGCCTTTTTTTACGACTATTTTTTCTTTGCATGAGAATTTGGAGTTAATCTGTTCTTCTATTTCAGCAAGGAGAGTCTTGTTCACCTGCTCCACATCCAGTCGTAGTGTTCGTAATGCCCCGAATGTCCGGTTAAAGCGGGAGGTGAGTCCGTCAAAGATAATTTTTCCTTTATCAATCATGATCAATCTTTTACATAAGTTCTCGATATCGCCGATATCATGGGTAGTGATGAGTATGGTTGTTTCCAGTTCTTTGTTGAGTGTATGAATAATCCTGCGGACATTTTTCTTGATTGATACATCAAGGCCGATGGTCGGTTCGTCAAGAAAAATCAGTTTTGGACTATGCAGAAAAGAAGCGGCTATATTGCAGAGGGTTTTCTGCCCCAGGGAGAGTTTCCGCACCGGCATGTTATAATACTGTTTTAAATCGATAAGATCGTTAAAAAGCTTAAGGCTTCTGTTATACACGGCATCCGTGATTTTGTAAATATCCTTTAATACTTTAAAGGATTCAATGACCGGAATATTCCACCATAATTGAGAACGCTGACCAAGGACAACACCGATATTCGCGACATATTTTTTACGGTCCCGAAAGGGGATATACGAATCCACGAGTATCGTGCCGTCGGTTTCTTTTAACACACCGGTTAACATTTTAATGGTGGTTGATTTCCCCGCCCCGTTAGGTCCGATGAAACCCACGATTTCACCTTTGTCAATAGAAAAAGAGATGTCATCAACCGCCTTGATAGTCCTGTAATTCCCGGAAAAGAGGTCTTTCATCGCCCCCACTAATCCTTCCTGGCGGTTTAAAATCTTAAAATAACGTTTTACATTGTTTACTTCGATTATCTTCTTGTTTTTCATAATAAGGTTTCAAAGTATCATGAAGGATGAAACTTATACAAGGATTTTCCGGTGAATTTTTTTATTTACACTTTATGATATACATTTGTGTGCATACGACATGGAGATGACATTCAAGCATATGGTGTTATAATAGAGTATGACAGGTTGATACATTGAATTATTCACTATCAAAAGGAAGCCACCTCCTTTGGGGGTGGTCTTTTACTTTATATTGTGATGAAGGGAGGCAAGGGAATCAAATGATCTATTTTGGAAAAAAGAAAAATGCCGGTAAAGAAAATCAATTAGAGGAATTTGAGTTCGAGACCGTTATATTAAACGAGAAAGGTGAAGTGATAGAAAAAATCACATCTCACGCGAGTATGCTTGTAGAGTTGTTGTCTTCCGGCCTTACAATAGAAATGGTTTTCATAACAGGCGGGACCTTTACCATGGGAGAATCTATAGGATTAAGTTTTAAAGAGAATAAACCGGTTCATCAGGTCAGCGTTCCTTCATTTTACCTCGGTAAATATCCTGTCACCCGGGAGCAATATAAATACGTAATTGGAAAACTCCCTCCCGGCTGTGAATCCTGCGATAAGAGACCTGTAGAAAGAGTTTCCTGGTTTCCGGATAGCTTTATCCGGGTAATTTTTATTTCCATCAACCTTGTATCCGGGCCCTTATCATAACTTTAATACCAAAAAGTCCGGGGTAAAATTGTTTAAAAAATGTTCATATCACCATCCAAGTTCTATTGCTTTCTCCAGATCAGAGATATATATAAGGGCAATATAGTCGGTCCCGCTCGCTGCTCCGCACATAGCAATCACAGGATAATGTTCTTCTCTCATCCCTAAAACCGTGATCCCGTTTGCCTCTAAGAAATTACGGGCATCTTCCATGGATTCGTAGAAGGTCATTTCACATTGGATTCCACTCATATGTGAAATCTCGATGGTTCCGGTAATTTGGGTCGGATTTGGGGTCGGATCTCCACTACATTCAAGTACATCGATTAATCCAACATAGAACTGAGCGATCTTTAAAGCATCGAGAATATCAATTTCGGTATCATTGTTTACATCCGCCACTTCGGGATATGGCAGACTCGTTACCAAACTGACATAATATCTACTGATGAGTAATGCATCAACGATATCAATATTTTCATCTCCATTCACATCGCCGCAATCAACGCCATATAATGTCGAGATTCCCGTTATTCCCATCAGAATGATGAATAACAAACTAAAGACTTTCTTCGTGATCATTTTATTTCTCCTTTTTTTTGATATGTAACCAAAAAATTTTCCGGCAGAAAGCGCGGAAAAAAAGTTTAATACCGGTTACCTGGATCAATTTTACAACACAAATGCTAAAAAGTCTACATAAAATTTATCGAAGGTTCTTCGTCGTGAATAATGAGTACATATTGAAAGGGATCGGAAAAGATGGAAAAATTCTCTTAGGGATTTCTGTATTAGTTCATATTACGTATCTATTCCCGTACATACCTCTGATAGTAACGACCATGGAATCCCTGATTTATAAAATTTATTTACTATGATACAATTTCCAGGATCTTTATTTTAAGGATTGTATTCTATGAAGGAGGAAAATAAATGAAATTTAAAAAAAATTTTATTGGTACTATCAAAAAAATGATTATTTTCTTAACAGTTTTTACCGTAAGTTCGTTAAGTATCGTTTATGCTCAGTATGCTCAGACAAATGATTCATTACGCTCTATAGCGGAACGACTGACAGCCAAGGGGAGGGAATTTTATATTGGATGCGCTGTTCCCTCCAGTTTCAGTGGTGGTGACCAGACAATCGTAAGGACGGAATTCAATATTGTGACATGCGAAAATGATATGAAAATCGGCACCATTTCACCAAATCGGGGACAATACAACTATGGCGGAGGTGACAGCCTTGTAAACTTCGCTCAATCGAATAACATGGTCTTTCACGGGCACTGTTTTATCTGGCACAAATATCTCCCGGGTTGGGTAGATGGAACCAAGAGTACCATGGATACATATATTGCTAATGTAGGTGCACATTTCAGGGGAAAAATTTATGTCTGGGATGTCATTAACGAAGCTATTCAGCGTGACGGCAGTTTTCGTATCAATGCAATCGGATCCGGTGGTCAGGATGGGGGTTCCATCTGGGCCCAAAGACAAGGAGTAAAATACCTGGAAGACGCCTTAAGAGACGCTCACCAGGCAGATCCGAATGCAAAATTGATGTACAATGATTATGCAATTGAAACTAATGATGCTAAATTTAACGGGATGTTTGCGATGCTTCAGGATTTTGTAAGCCGGGGCGTACCAATTGACGCGGTAGGTTTTCAGGGTCATTTGTATCCTGAATTTTCACAAGCGGATGCTAATGGCTTAGCCGCGAAAATGCAAAGAATAGCTGATCTGGGTCTTGAAATTTATATTACGGAAGTTGATGGGGGTGCCCCCGATACTTCTGCGAGCGGATTACAGCACCAGGCTGATATTTATTACTGGCTCATGAAGGCTTGTCTGGCTCAGCCAATGTGTCGTGCAGTTCAGGTCTGGGGCATCAGGGACAGTCAGTCCTGGCGTAATAATCCTGAGGATCCTGTTGACAAGGCATACGCTCCATTGATATTCAATGATAGCGGCGGCAAAAAGCCGGCTTATTATGCCATACAGCAAGCCATGCTGGAAGCTCTCAATGCAACCGAACCCTCACCCTCACCCTCACCTCAACCTTCATCTTTGGGTGATGTAAACAATAATGGAGTTGTGGATATTACCGATGCACTATTGATATCCCAATATTATGTGGGCCTTATTCCTTCTGTATTTAATGCAGCCAATGCCGATGTCAACAACGACGGTGCTATCAATATTATCGACGCTCTTTTGATCGCCCGGTATTATGTGGGGCTGATACCCGGATTCTAGAGTTTTGACAGTTG